>CACJVE010000027.1 GCA_902596775.1 uncultured SAR92 cluster bacterium | reverse complement strand
TGTGACTTGACGGTCCTCCTGTTCCAAAAAAGGTCGTCTATACTCATTCATTTCATCGGGTGATAGCTTTTTAATTATCGAGCTTGGAAGGACTGCCTCAATAAACATATTCCGCTTTAAAATTAGATCCTCACCTTTATCAGACCGAAAGCCTTTAAAAATACCTCTAGCCTGCTCAGGCCAGTCACTCCAATTTAGAGAGCAAACTATGGACTCCATATAACAGATCGCCTTTATTTTCTCAGAATTTCTCATTGCCCAATGGAAGCCAAGCGCACTGCCCCAATCATGCAAAACCAGCGTTGTATTTTTTTTAATCTCTAGTTTTTTCAGTAATTTATCTACATATTTAAATGTAACTTCAAAGTTATACCGATCGGCTCCAAGTGATACAGGCAACTTGTCTGAGTCACCATGCCCGACAAGATCAGGAATAATGACTCTCCCTATATTGGATAGAGCAGGTGCGATGTTACGCCACAAATATGAAGAGGTTGGATTGCCATGCAGCATAACAATTGGATGTCCCTCGCCACTCTCCACATAGGCAAGTTTAATATCATCAACCTTGACATATTTTTTTGGAATGCTCATTTATTTTTTGTCCATAATATTTCTTGAAGCACATTAGCATGTTTACAAGTTTAGATACTGAATGCAATAATCAATGGACATTAACACTAAGTTTTGAAAAATGCGCGCAAAGTTTATTAGTAATATTTTCCCTAAAACTATTGATAATAACTATCGAGGAAACGCAGTCGCGCTAATTTTATTCATACCTATTACTGTGGTAACCATTGCGAGAAGTTTAATCCATATTTTTGCCGAAGATGGGGGCGCTCAATCAATTGCAACAATTCCATTGGACTCTTATGGCCCTGAAGCTTCGCAGGCGGTAATCACTTTCGTTGCTCTCTGGGGTTTATCTCAAATTTTATTAGCATTTGTATATATGATTACTATTTTCCGATACAAAAGCTTGATTCCATTGATGTACTTACTAATTTTCGTCGAGTATCTCGGCAGGCATTTTATTATCACATTTAATCCCATACAGACTCTTGGGACGGCCCCAGGTGCCACTGTGAATCTTATTATGGCTCCTATTGCACTTATCTTGATGCTATTAGCAATTCCTAAAAAGGCAACCTAATAATGACATTAATGTCAAAATCATACTGGGTTATCTTAAGTTTACTGTATGTTATTTTCTTGTTCTGGTACAGCGGATCGGGAGAAAAAATGACCTCGAAAGAAATTGAACTAGGAGTAAATACACTCAAAGAAAATATGGAAAAAAATGGAAGGGAAAATACCGAATTTCTCAATTATGTAAATAATCTTATTGAGACTGACGATGGAAATGAGTTCATCATGGTCAACCTCATAAAATATCGTGAGATAGCAAAATATCCAGAAAGTTCAAAATGGAGTGAGGAAACGGATCCCATGCTCGCTGATGCACGCTATGTTGATGGACTAATGCCGAAGTTGATCAAAAATGGTGGGTTTCCTCTATTAGTATCGACAGTTAATGGTAGATTTATTGATGAGGATAATCCCGAGAGCTGGGATGTCGTAGCATTGATAAGATATAGAAGTGTCAAGGACATGATGAATATGATTATTGAAATGTCTGAAACAGACTTATCGCTGCATAAATGGGCCTCAATTGAGAAAACACATGTATTTCCAGCGCAAGTTCAAATAGGCTTATTTCTACCGAAAGCATTAGTGACTTTGGTATTTTTGATTCTTGCCTCCATTCCGATATTGATAAAACGAACTAAATCAAAATAACTTTAATTATTTGAGGGACCTATGTCATGAAAACAAGAATTACTGAAATGCTTGAAATAGAGCATCCAATCATTCAAGGAGGCATGCACTATGTTGGCCTTGCAGAGTTAGCGTCTGCCGTTTCTAACGCCGGTGGCTTGGGCATAATTACTGGTTTAACTCAGGGCACTCCCGAAAAGTTAACAGCTGAAATTAACAAATGTAATGACATGACTGACAAACCCTTCGGAGTAAATCTTACATTTCTTCCTTCACTGACACCTCCTGACTATCCAGGATTGATTGAATCGATCATAAAAGGAGGCGTCAAAGTCGTTGAGACAGCTGGTAGTAACCCAGCAAAATGGTTACCCCTATTGAAAGAACATGGAATTAAAGTGATTCATAAATGCTGTTCAGTTAGACATGCACTCAAAGCAGAGTCCATTGGTTGTGATGCAGTCTCTGTTGATGGGTTCGAATGTGGGGGACATCCAGGTGAGGATGATGTTCCAAATTTTATTCTGTTACCAAGAGCCGCGGATGAGTTATCAATTCCATTTGTCGCATCTGGGGGAATGGCAGATGGGCGAAGTCTTGTTGCCTCCCTTGCAATGGGCGCTGATGGGATGAATATGGGTACAAGATTTGTCGTGACCAAAGAAGCTCCTGTTCATGAAAATGTGAAAGAAGCGATTCTAAAGGCCACTGAGTTAGATACGCGTTTAGTAATGAGACCATTAAGGAATACAGAGCGAGTTTTGAACAATGCTGCTGTAGAAAAACTGTTGGAAAAAGAAAAAAGCCTGGGATCTGACATAAGTTTCCAGGATATTGCCGAGGAAGTAGCTGGCGTATATCCAAAAGTAATGCAAAACGGAGACATGGACTCGGGCGCATGGTCATGTGGAATGGTCGCAGGACTGATCAATAGCAACCCAACTGTGAAAGAGTTAATCGACTCAATAATGGATGAGGCAAATACGATTATTAACAAAAGACTCTCACACTTATAATATCGGTAAGAATATGAAAAAGGACATTTTTGATTTAAATGGCAAGATTGCTTTAGTAACAGGCGCAAGTCGAGGAATTGGTGAAGCAATAGCTACTCTTCTCGCGGCTTATGGCGCTCACGTAATAGTATCAAGCAGAAAAATTGATGACTGCAATTTAGTCTCGGAGAAAATAAAGGCTGATGGCGGAAGCGCAGAGGCATTGGCATGTCACGTAGGCAATATGGAAGATATCGCCAGATGCTTTGATTACATCAAAGCGACGCACAAAAAATTAGACGTTCTAATAAATAACGCCGCCACAAACCCATATTTTGGTCATATTTTAGACACTGATCTTGGAGCCTTCACAAAAACCATTGATGTGAACGTTAGAGGCTACTTTTTTATGAGTGTTGAGGGTGCAAAACTAATGCGTGACAACGGTGGCGGTTCGATAGTTAATACGGCGTCAATTAATGCTTTGCAGCCCGGAGGATATCAAGGAGTGTATTCAATATCGAAAGCAGCAGTAGTAAACATGACTAAATCATTTGCAAAGGAATGCGCTCAATTTGGAATCAGAGTAAATGCACTCCTTCCCGGACTGACGAAGACAAAATTTGCGGGTGCTCTTTTTACAAACGATGATATCTATAAAAGAGCAATAAGCTCAATTCCTATGGGAAGACACGCTGAGCCTGACGAAATGGCTGGAGCCGTTTTATTTTTAGCCTCTGATGCAGCCAGTTATACTAATGGTGAATGCATTGTTGTAGATGGTGGTATGACCTTATAACAATCTTTTAATTTCAGATACCTGCGAAGATATCAAAGATATTGATGATGGATTTGCTGTTGGCTTTGGCCCTTCAGGCCAAAGCGAAAGCAAGTCATTTAGAGATTGAACAAGCATATCAGCATTTGACAGCGAAGAGTTCGCGGCGATAAATTTTGCAGTTACAGCAAATCCATAAGCATCTTGAAACTCTCCAATATCAGTTATAACGCCATCCGTTAAGCCAATTTTATACTCATCTTCCAATTGTTCTAGCAAAAACATTATTTGATTAATAGGGTCTCCATCTATTTTTGACGCGATTGTAATCAAATTTTCCTCAGCCTTTTTTAAAAAGGGCTCAACCTCTGAGGCTGGCCTTTTAGCTTCAAGAGCGGTGGAAACAAGGACAAAAGAAACCATATCAAGACCCATCTCTTGAAATCCTTCTCGTTCTTTTTTATGTGTCTCCGAAATTGGATGCAACAAATGAGGCGCTGCCATTGTCAGCTCTCCTTGACGATAAAGTTCCATCCCTGCTGCAACATGACCCATCATAAGAACAATCCTCAAAGATTGATCAAGATCATTCATATCATAATTAAAGTCATGAGGAATTTGATTATCTGTATCCATCCCATCATCACTGCATGAAACAAAAAAAATACTGCTAATAAAGAATATAAATATTTTTCGTATAGTATAGTGATTCATTGATAAACCGCACATTTAGTTAAAATCCAAAACTTTTTGTTGTTTTTTTTATTATATCAAGATGCTGCTAACGAATTAAAACAAATTGTATTCAATGAATTAGAGATACCAATAAATATATGCTTTCTAAGAGAAATCAATCAAACGTTCTTGTTCAGTTTGGGATTACCGTGCTCGCTGCTGGCGTTATTTTCCCTCTACTATATTTGAGGCAAAATTTTGAAGTCTCTATTCTCACAATATTCGATATAGAACTTTCTCAACTCAGTTTTTGCTACTCGATACTCGGTATTATTTTTGCCGCAACTTATTTGCCTAGTGGATGGCTAGCGGACAGAGTTTCCTGTAAAAAGTTAATTATTATCTCTCTGCTGGCGACTTCATTGCTCGGATTTTGGTTCTCTTCAATACCGAGCTACCAATCAATAATAATAATTTTTTGTGGTTGGGGATTATCAACTGGATTAACTTTTTGGTCTTCTCACTTAAAGCTCGTAGCGATTTTAGCCGGAAAAAACCAACAAGGTAGATTTTTTGGACTTCTTGATGGAGGTCGTGGATTGGTCGAGGCTATTCTCGCCACGTTCGCAGTTTCTATATTTGCATTTTTTATGAATGATACTGATCAGAATTTAGTTTTCTCGCTGAAATCCGTAATCTATATGTATGTTTTTGCCATTCTTCTTGTTATTCCTCTGGTGTTTATTTTTCTAGACAGTAATGAGCAAATTGCTGATGTCACTGAAAAAAATATTAGTTCTAAACGCGATTTCATTGAGATAATTCAAAACAAAAATATCTGGCTCTGCACTGTTTGTATTATTTGTGGCTATCAACTTTTTTGGGCGACATACTCTTTTTCAGGTTATTTACAAGATCATTTGGGATATGGCGCCGTTACCGTGGGATCCATAACAGTAGCCAAGCTTTGGATGCGCCCTTTAGGTGCGATTTCAGCAGGGTTTGTTGGGGACTTGTCAAATCCAACTAAGTTACTGGGGATACTAATGATAATGGCATCCATTGCTCTTGCAAGTCTCCCTTTTTTGTCGAGTTATAATCTCGCCTTAATAATCGGCATTGTCTTAATAATAGGACTTCTGACATATGGAGTTAGAGGAATTTATTGGGCCACACTTGACAAATGCGCAATCGAGAACCGCACTAAAGGGCTAGCAATAGGGTTCATTTCGATGGTCGCTTATCTACCGGATATTTACCTACCTTTTTATCGATCCTGGCTTCTAGAGATATATGCAACTGAACCAGGATACATGATTTACTACACTTCACTTGCTGTAATTGGGTTACTCGGTGCGCTAGCTGCCTTTAAATTAATGCGACAATAATTAATCAATAACACTTCATTTAAAAGTTGCCCAAAAAGTATCAACTCGCAAGTTTTTTGATGTATTTAGCCGAAATAACCAACCACAAAACTAAGGCCAATTCCGCAATTATTAGCGAAGTTGCCAATGCCGCATCATTCAATGCCCAAGCTATAATTCTAAAAAAGGCTGCGCTTCCTAATAAAAGTGCCGCAATGTTCAAATACTCAAACTTCATCTTAATCGAACCAAACACAATCAAGAAACTTGCCAGTCCGAAGAAAGCTCCAAAATCACCAAGTTGAGTACTTCTTCCGATTCCATCTAAAAGCTCCATTCCAAGATCGCCTGTTGCCTTGGATGGGTTAATTACAAACATAACTGTGTTCAAAACCATTGGGCCCGCTGGCGCGCATGCTATCGCTCTTATAATATTTTTATTCATCTCTCTCCAAAACTCCAAACCGTTTGTTTTTATTGTATTTTTTTAGCTGATCATAATGCCAAATCTCTCCATTTAAGGGTATAAGTCTATGATCTCTGTGTCCAGATTTTAGTTGTTTAGACTCAAGAGCAGAAAGATCATCCGAAGGAATTGAAACACTATCCCTCCAACTCATTGTGCTATCCAAGCTTAGGGGAGGAGAAAGATTACTGATAATTCCAGATGCTTCAGAAAACTCAGGTAAAACACTTGATGCAACAAAAGATACTCGAGGTTTTATCCAAGATTCTCCCTTCCTATCTCTTTGGCCCCAAACAAAATTATTATAATCTTGGTCACTTACAGCAACGTCTCTGCTTACTCCATATCGTGCATACATCATGAATCCGTCAAATAAGATAGCGAAGTCTTCTCGAGTAGTGCTATAACTATAAAACTGAGGTGCTCCCTCTGTCTTGAACATGTTGGCAACATACTCCATCGTGAACGATTTTTGATATTCTTGAATCGCATCTGGATCCCGGAACCGAACTTGAGCAAGTTTAGTCAACTCATTTCCACCAGATAGATACTGAGGATCTAGAGGATAATTATTTTGCAAGAAATCAGATTCAATTTGTCGAGCTTGATAGACCTCATTCACTGCATCATAGACCGTTTTTGTATCTGAATACATTAACCAACGGGTGCTTGGGAAAAAATCATTAGCGTGAGCAAGCTCATGGTATAGCAGTGCTGCAAAAGAATACTTTGAGTCATTAAGCGTTCGCGATATGCGATACCTTGAAGGATAATAATAATAAGCATAGTCATTATCTTTTACATATCTCCAGGGCATTTCAAACTGAAGTTCAGAGCCAAATCCAGAGCGATAATCGGGAGCAGAATTTATAGTATCTCTTTGCGCAGGCGTCTCCCACAAATCATCTGGATCCAGATATATTGCTCCAGTCGTGGGATTATAGAAAGATGGACGTATATCATAAGAGATAACAACAGCAGTTACGGCTCTCAACAAGTTTTTAAAATCATCAAACTCATCGTGCTCTTGTAAAAATTTTTCAAATTGACTCCCCATCCAATCATGAGAGACCAAGACTTTACTCATAATATCTTCGACTGTAGGCGATGTTGTTATTTGCGCAATTAGTGGGGTGTCCGCAAAGGTACACTCATCATACTGAGTTAGATTTGAATAGACACAATCCACCAGTGTCTGTCCACCAAGTGGGTCAGATCTATATGGGTACACTTGAGCAACTCTTGATCTAAAGGGCCCAGAGTCAGGGACCTGGATACTGCTGTTCTCAACTAAAATTGAGATTTCATCAGAATGAGAACTTCCAAGAATATCACCAGTTACGCGAAAACTAAGAATAGTGTCTCGATCAACTTCTGGTGCATCAAAAAACACAGAGCCCTGGCCATCCGTTTCCTCCTCACTGAATGTTACTGATGGCCCTTTAATTTGCTCCCACACCCATGAGGACTTATCTAACTGAGTACTCTGATCATCTCCATCCGCAAAACTTGCAAGCGATACTGCATTCTCTTCGAGTACCGAGTGTCCCAACCTAATCGTAAGAGGGGAAACTTCACTAACCACAGAAAAAGTATGGCTCAATGTGCCTGCAGTCGATCCATCAACTACATAATCTACTTGAAATGAATAAGATCCACTTTCTGTCGGCGTAAAAGCTATAACTTTACTATTTCTCGCATAAAACTCGACATCTGGACCATCGGTCTGAATCCATGCAATATTTGTCAGATTATTCGATGGTGCAAAAAGTATAAGCTCTGTGGACTGATCGATCTTAACATCCTCGTCATAATGTAAGACTTCACCTGGAATATCTTCTTCTATTCCAATGCCTATGTCAGGCTGATTTGAACCTCCCCCGCCACATCCAACTAAGAGCTGAGTAAAACAAATAATATATAAAAAATTTATTTTCATTTGAAAAGAATATCACTAACTTTATATTTATTAAATTCGAGTAGAAGGAACAAGATTAATTAAAGGTTATTCTTACTACGATATTTCGAGACAATCGTTTCAGTTTTTATCAAATTTCTTCGCGTCGTTTTCGTTGCAAGGAATATTTCCAATGAGAGAAGAATGAAAGACATCATCAGTGAAATCATGCAAAGGACAAATAAAACGGAGATAAAGGTATCAATAGAATAATTATTGATACCACCTATAAACAAAGCCCCGACAACGATACATACCATTAAACCAGCTAGCGTACAAAAAAATATGGAAATATACATCAACCGCATTCTGAATATTGATTGCTTACGATTAAGAAGCATCACTTCTCTGTCCTCCCCTTGCGTGATATCAATATAGCTTTGTAAAAATCTCAACCGATCAATAATTCTTCCTAAACGTCCTGATAGAACATTCAATAGTGCGCCAACTCCCGCCAACAAAAAAACCGGGCTAACTGCTGACTGCATTATCTGAGATATTGTTTGATATTCGCCCATTATGCGTACAAAAATTACCTAATTCACTGATTAAAAGAAAAGTGTTGGGTAGAGGCCTTTCATTATAACAGACTGACTCATTATTTTATTGCAGAAATTGTTAGCAATAGCGTAATGTTACAGATCACGAGTATATTTCTATGAGACTGCAGTTTGTGAATAGATTTACAGCATTCATTTTTAGCGCGATATGTCTGATGGCTAATGGCACTGAGACCACTCTTTTTGTGGGTAATAGTTACTTATACTATAACGACAGCGTTCACAATCATGTTGAGGATCTTCTTAGAGAATTTTATGAAGATAACGACATACATACCGAGCTAATCGCAATAGGTGGATCAAGGCTTCATCATCACAGTATTGAACAAATTCTAAACTATCAAATTTTTGGTCTTGATGAGCCAGTAGATAGAATTATCTTCCAAGGTGGCAGTTCAGAGGTCAAGACACCTAAAAATAGAGAGATGCTAGCTAGAACAAGTCAAGAATATAGTCAAAAAGCACAAGAAATGGGGATAGAGACCTACCTCTATATGACGCATCCCTATCAAAAATCTGATCACAGATACGAAGAGAATCTAATTGAAAAAATTAAATTAGCGTATTACCAGGCAGGTAAGAAAAGCAACTCAATAGTCATTCCAGTTGGCTTAGCTTTTGAGATTGCTTACGAGAAAAATCCGTCCATTCGCTTGCATCTTCCTGATGGCACACACCCTAATATGTTAGGGACCTACTTGGCTTCATCGACCGTTTTTGCAACACTTACTGGCGCCTCCCCAGAGGGGCTGGAATATGATTATATGGGGAGGGTAAATGATAACGATAAAGCTTTCCTCCAGAAAGTAGCTTGGCTTGCATATCTGCAAAATGAAAAAAATCTAAAATCAGAATAATCTTTTATGATATGAAATTTGCATTTCTAATATATTTTTTAATTGCTTTATCATCGAACCTGTTTGCGGATAATGACAAAAGCATTGAATTAAAGATTCTTGTCTACAACACTCACGGACTTCCAGGAATTTTTCTCCGAGATAAACCAGAAATTCGTTTTCCCCTCATAGGGGACAAGACCAAAGAATATGAATTGTCACTATTGCAAGAAGATTACGCACATCATAAAAAATTAATATCATCTATGAAAAGTGAGAGTAAAATCTTTCGGGGACGACTTGGAAATAAATTTCTGTGTCCAATCTGTACCGGTTCAGGTTTAACATCAATCGCGAACCTTCCTCATGATTGGAATATTGAAGTAGTTAATGAAAGTTTCAAGACTTGCTCAGGATGGATATCTGGCTGGAACGATTGTTTTGCAAAAAAAGGTTTCCAAATTTTAAAAATTACTCCTCCACTGAGGGAGAGCTTGTTTCTTGTTAATACGCACTTGGACGCAGGATCGCGAGAATCCGATAGAAGAGCAAGAAAGAATCAACTTGACCAAATAATTTTAACCCTAAACAAAAAGATCAAAGGTGAAGCTTTAATCCTTGCTGGAGATTTAAATCTAAATTCAAAGAATTCAGAGGACTTAAAACTACTTGGAGACTTAAAAGAAAAGCTCAACTTAACAGATGCATTTTTTACTGTAGATATACAAAAAAAATGGCAAATTTTAGATTATGTATTATTTAACACGGGCAAAAGTGATACCGTTAGAATATTGAAGGTTGGAGAGGACACTAGCTTAGTTTCAAAAGAAGGACCATTAAGTGACCATCCTGCACTTTTTATTCATATAACGATTTAATTTTTGGTGGAGCCTAGCGGGATCGAACCGCTGACCTCAACACTGCCAGTGTTGCGCTCTCCCAGCTGAGCTAAGGCCCCGATCAAAATCCACAACATAATATGAATGAGAAACATTCAAGTCAAGGTAATCTAAAATCTGTAAATTTAAGATTTTAATTCCGAATATTCTTTAAAAAACTGAGTGTACTGTACTTTTGACAATGCCCCCATCACAGTAAGAGCATAATTTATTCGATCAATACTTTTACTCTGACCTAAAATAGAGATCGAATCCATAACAGAAATCGAGCTTGTTGTCCCCGCAATAGACACAAAGATAGGTGCTAAAAATTTCTTAAGCTTAAGTTGAAGACCATCCGCTATATTTTTTAATCCTTTAAAAATTGAGTCTCTGTTCCACTCATCAATTTCATCCAAACTCCAGATCGTAAATTGAAGAATTTTCATTATGGATATTTCATCCAGTCCTAGAGAATTAAAACTATCTCTGTTGATATCAAGCTTCTCAACAAACAAAAAATTAGTGACCTTTTCATAATCGGTCAATAATCGCATTCGCGGCTTCGCTAGAGGAATGAGTTTCTCGAGATCTTTTTCATTAGATATTATTTTTCTTAATCTTCTAGCTAAGTCATCAACGGATAATTCATCGCGGATCCACGAACCATTCAACCACTCAAGCTTGTCAACATCAAAAATAGGTCCCCCTAAAGAAATTCTATTTATATCAAAGACATCTAACATATCTTTAAGATTGAACTTTTCTCGCTCATCGGGCATTGACCACCCCATTCTGCCTAGGTAATTTAACAGAGCCTCAGGCAAAAAACCTTTGTCTTTATAATAAAGAATACTGGTTGGATTTTTTCTTTTTGATAATTTTGATTTATCTGGATTTCTAAGTAATGGTAAGTGACAAAATTTTGGCACATCCCATTCAAAATACTGATAAAGCAAAATATGTTTTGGCGCAGAATTTATCCATTCTTCTCCTCGAATAATGTGGGTGATACCCATTAGATGATCATCAACAACATTTGCAAGATGATATGTGGGCATACCATCTGCCTTCAGAAGCACCTGCATATCAATTTGATCCCAGTCGATCGAGATAGTGCCTCTTAACATATCTTCAAATTCACATGTTCCCTTATCAGGTTTTTTCATTCGAACAACAAAAGGAGTATTATTTTCTTCCAAGCGCGCGATCTCGTCAGCACTCAAAGATAAGCACTTACCATCATATCCAGGAGTTTTTTTCTGGAGCACTTGACTCTTTCTCAACTCGGCAAGTCGCTCTGGAGTACAAAAACACTTAAACGCCTTACCTTGATCCAAAAGCTCCTGAACCTTTTCCTGATATATTGAAGATCGCTCGCTTTGGCGATACGGTCCATATGGTCCTGACTTATCCGGACCCTCTTCCCAATCAATTCCTAACCAATTGAGTGAGGATAGTATTTCATTCTCGGATTCAATCGTTGATCGCACTCGGTCTGTATCTTCAATTCTAAGAGTGAATGTCCCCTCATTTGCTTTGGCAAATAACATGTTGAACAAAGCGACATAGGCAGTTCCAACGTGAGGATCTCCTGTAGGAGAAGGCGCTATTCTTGTTCTTACCTTCATTATGCTAACAATCTTATATCCATTTAATTTACCAACTATCCCGTCTCATTCTTAAGGAAACAAAGACATCCTTGTCTGACGCATCAACTAAATCAAGATTAGAGCGGATCGTGAGACTATCAAGCCTCATAAAAGTATTAATTTTGCGCTCATCTCCAATTGTTATATGACGAGAACCAATAGTCGGATCTTGCTCTTGCAAATTTAATAACCAGTCTGACGCATCAGAATTGTCGGGTTCTATGCTCAACGTAAATTTTAAGTTGTTTTCCAAATATTCGTGTCCTGGATAAACGATCACATCATCATGAAGCACACAAAACTGTTGCGAAATCGTTTGATATAGAGTCTCTGGATCACCACCATTTCTGCAATTGCCGACTCCGGCATTAAACAAAGCATCGCCAGCAATAATGGCTAATTGAGTATTTTTAACCAAAAGTAACAGAGATAAATGAGCAAACGTGTGTCCAGGTGTGTCTAAAACCTTAATCTGACTATCCAAATCTAGATTTATAATTTCGCCTGTCTTCAAAATTCGACTCAAGCCCGGAACTTTTCCCACACAATTTTTATGACTCCATACATCGCAACCATGCTGATCTATAAGTGCCTGATTTCCTTGTATATGATCAAAGTGTTCATGGGTATTGATAATTGTTTTGAGCGTAAGGGAATTTTTATCCAGAAAATCATTTATCAATTCGTCACTTAAAGGGTCGATGACAATAGCTCTCGAATCATTAAGCTCTATGATGTAGTTCCAATTTCTCATGAAACTTGCTGTATATATCTGATGAACTTTCATTTTATAACCCCGAACTTATTAGTACTCATCTCGATCGAAATAAAACGAAGAGAGGTAATTGAAGTTACATAACATTATACTTAATTATAAACTCTTAAGCTTAATGAATCAGAATTCGTGAAACTTTCTAAACAATTTTTAATCATTGCAACATTTATCTCGATTTCCTCATACTCGGTTGGAGAGTGGACTAACCGATACCCAAAAGTCGAAGGTCAGAGGCATCATATTTATTTGGAAGGTTATGAGTTTCCTATATTATCTTCAAATCCAAAATATCCTGCCGAATCAATAGATGGCAAACACCTCGCATTTTCAGCCCATGGTTATATCTGGATTATGGATCTCAATACAAACATCGCTACTCAATTAACTGATTCGGGATCAATTAATAGTAGGCCCAGGTGGTCAAATGATGGAAGAAAAATTACATTTGTCAGAGACAAAGGAACTGACACTGCTATAGTGGTGATGGATCTATTCAATAATGAAAGCACGGAAATTGACACACCCGCTATTGAACTGGACCCTGAGTTCTCTCCTGATGATAGCAAGATACTATTTTCCTCAAGCCAAGCAGGCCAATTGGCAATTTGGAGCCATAATCTTGATACAAATAATCAAACTCAGTTAACTAATTTAAAAGGACATTCGAGAAATGTTAGATTTGGTCCTACTAAACAGAAAATCTATTTTAATCACCTGTCATGGCCCGAGCGACAGATAATCGCTTTTGATATTTCAAAAAAATCGTTCGAAATTATAAAGACAGATAGCATTGCTGGTCAGCTTAGTTTTGATATTCATCCCAACAAAAAAATAATAAGTTATAACTGGGCAATTAATGATGACTTAAATCTTATTACAGCAGATTTAAATCAAATTGGTCTATATTCGAATTTAACCCCTGGTAAGTTTTACGCCCAAGATCCAAGCTGGAGTCGAGATGGAAAATCTATTTACTACACCGAGCCGAATTCAACTGGAGATTGGCAATTAAAAAAGATTTCTGTAGATGGAGGAAAATCAAATAATTTAGAGGTTGAGAAATGGCTTTGGAAAGAAGATAGACGCTCAATTTCTATAAAAACCAAAAAAGCCGGAGTATCAGTAGCGAGCCGACTTGCAATCATGGACTCAAATGGACATCCCATATTGAGTCCAACTAGCCCAAATTATTTCGACTCTCAAAATGGTTATTACTATTTTTACTCAGATGGAGAGGTTTTAGTTGATGTGCCAAGGGAGGAAATTTCAATCTTAGCCTCTGGTGGACTGACAACACTTGCTTCGCATACAAAATTAAACGCACAGAATTCTGATGAAACTATCATTAATCTTGAGGAGATTTGGAATCCTGAAAATAATGGGTATAAATCTGCAGATTTGCATCTTCATCTAAATTATGACGGCCCATTTAGACGAGTTGTAAAAGACATCGGCCCACTTATGGAAGGCGAGAATCTTGATATCGCAACTCCACAAGCTGCAAATTTACATAGCCGATTAATGGACAAAGAATTCAAAAATACTTCTCAACGTTTACCATCTGGACGCTTAATAAAATTTGCTCAAGAAATTCGTTCACATTTCCATGGTCACATTGGCGCAGTTGGGCCATCCGACTTTTACTATCCTTGGTATTGGGGTCCGGGGTATCCAGAATTGAGTGAGGGCAACAAATCAAATGCTGACGTTATATCTTTCATAAACTCGTATCCAGACAGCATTGCAACTTACGTGCATCCAATCACATTGAACATTGATCCCTATGAATCTGATAGTGTGTCTAATATACCGATAGAATTTATACCCAATGCCATACTTCATGATGATGTCGGTTTAGAATTAGTCTGTGCATGGAGTGACGAACTGGGAACAACTAAATTATGGTATGGATTACTAAACGCTGGGTATCCAGTAGTTGCAATGGCAGGCACTGATATGTTTGTAGACTTTCAAAGAACTCCCGCTATCGGCAGCGCTAGAATCTACGCAAAACATTCATCTGAGAAGTTAGACTGGAGTAATTATGTTAAAGCAATTAAGAATGGAAATAGCTTCGTAACTAATGGGCCCATAATTGAATTAAAGCTAAATGATAAAATTGAACATGGGGGTATTGTTGAAGATGGAGTGCAGTCATTTTCGCTCAAACTCTCCTCAACTGTTTCGGTAGAAAATGCCGAAATCGTAATAAACGGAATAGTAGTAAAAAAATTTCGAGGCGTTCAAGCAGGAGAGACAAGAGAATATAAAGGATCGATTGCGATACCAGAGGGGGGATGGGTGGCAGCAAGGGCCCATGGCGGCGAGACGGTATGGCCCTCGATGGATAGTTACCCATTTGCCCACACATCACCAATATGGATAAATTTTAAAGGTAGCACAGAGTCATCTTCTGAAAAAGAAGCAAAAGAGAAACTCGTTTTTGCGATGGAAACACTCGAAAAAATCGCAGTAGATAGATACGAAGATGAGAATATCTCTAATCTTCTAACTCAATTTTCTAAAGCTAAAGCAGCTCTATTAAATTAACTAACTTTTCTGAGTAGTAATCCGAGCTCTCGGATTCAAGGCCACCAAACTACAAAAGATCATTAAGAATAATGCGCTGAGTACCATTGTGAGATTTAAACTAAAATCTATCGCAAAACCCATTATTCCATCAGCAACTGGAAGAAGACCCATAGACATGAGCATTAAAACACTCATAACTCTGCCTAAAAGACTTTCGGGCGTGATACGCTGCAGCCATGTTGTAAAGTGGACATAAAAATATGTATCAAAACCGCCAGCTATAAAAAATAATAACATTGCCCACCAATAGGCCTTGTAAAAAACTATTAGCGCAAGTGTAGAGCCACTAAAAACGTAAGCCCAAAACATGTAAGGAATTAAATTTTTATCATCTGGTCCTTTTAAGTAACCAGCGCTAATGGCACCCAGAAATGCACCCAGACCATATGCTGCGGTCACCATGCCAAAAACGTAAGCACCCTCGACAAAGTTCTGCTTTGCCCAAACTGGAATCCCAACAAAAATCATCGGCATAAAGAAGAAATGAATTACCGCCATACCAATAAATCCTAATTTGACAGCTGGTATCGACGACACCCAGTTTACTGCTTGCTTGACCTCAGAAATCATTGATATCGACTCATCAGAATCATCAGACTCATCCAGAGGCCTTACTTTCACAAGTAAGAGCGACAAAAACGATAAAGCAAAAGTCATCGCATCTACGTGAAAGGCCCTCGAAAGGCCGATTTTATCGTTTTCAAAACTACCCGTAACGCTCCCATCAACACCCTGCTGACTTGTTACTGACGATACTTCACCAGCTATTATAACTGCAGCCAGTACAGGTCCCACAGTCATTCCCAAATGTAGTGTCATTTGTATAATTGCATTCCCTGACTGTAATTCCTTTCTAGAAACAAGGCTTGGTAAGATTGATGTGCTTGCAGGATAAAAGAACGCATCGGCAACTCCAAACGCAAATGCCATTATGAACACTGTTGGTATTTCAATGCTATTGATGCTTATCAAGTACGCTAGTGACAAAACTAATATCATGCGGATCAAATTCGAGGCCAACATAACAAACTTAGGACTAGTTCTATCGACTAGCGCACCGCCTGCAAGCATTAAAAAAGCTCGAGGAATTCCCTGTACGGCAAAAACTAGCCCTGTGAGGGCAGCACTATCGGTCATTTGTAATACAAGCCATGGAAAAGCGATCAAACTTATTTGATCACCTATAATTGATATGGTTTCTCCAAACCAAAATATGGAGAAATTCTTTTGACGAAATAATTTAAGCATTTTCCCCTCTTGTCTCAAAGAACAAGTCGTCGTTTTATATTATTTGATTACTTTCGGCTAATTATAAATGAAATAAGCTGATCAAACTGCACGAGCAGCAGCATTAAAGTAGTAAAAGAAGATTTTTAAACTTAAAAGGTATTGCCGGATACCTATATAGATATCCGGCAACTAAAGACTTTACTGCAAGTCAAACCTGTCAGCATTCATCACTTTAGACCACGCCGAAATAAAGTCGTCAACAAACTTTTCATCGGAGTCATTTTCGGCATAAACCTCCACAATTGCACGAAGTTGAGAGTTTGACCCAAAGACTAGATCCGCTCTTGACGCTGAGCGAACCTTTTCACCAGTCACTCTGTTCATTGCTTCAAAAGAATTTCCAGTTCCATTAGGCTTCCACTTTACCGACATATCTAACAGTGTCTTAAAATAATCATTGGATAGAGAATTGGCATTTTCAGTAAATAAACCATAACCATTTGCGCTTATGCCAAGTGATCGCATACCTCCGACAAGAACTGTCATTTCAGGTGCTGTCAATCCCAGAAGCTGAGCTTTATCCAACATAAACTCCTCTGGGGAAGTATTTAACCCTGTTTCATGATAGCTCCTGAAAGCATCAGATACAGGCTCCAAAACATCAAAAGATTCAACGTCTGTTTGCTCCTGTGAAGCGTCGCCTCTTCCTGCTGAAAAAGGTACTGACTTTCCTGAGGCCATTTCAATTCCAATATTTCCTGCAAGTACAATAATGTCTGCCATCGAGGCTCCAGTCTCAGATGCAATTGCCTCATATACTTCAAGAATCTTAGTCAACTGTTCTGGCTTATTAATTTTCCAACTTTTTTGAGGCTCCAAGCGGATACGAGCTCCATTAGCACCACCTCGCATATCGGAGCCTCGGTAAGTTGATGCACTCGCCCAAGCAGTCTCTACCATTTCTTGGATGGAGAGCCCTGATTTAGTTATCTTATCTTTTACCTTTTCAAGGCTATAGTCTGAATTTCCAGCTGGAACTGGGTCTTGCCATATTAATTCTTCATTAGGCACTTCGGGGCCCAAATATCTTGTTTTGGGTCCCATATCTCTATGTAATAACTTAAACCACGCTCTGGCAAATGCATCAGCAAATTGGTCGGGATTCTGATGAAACCGTCTGGATATTTTTTCATAAGCCGGATCCATTCTTAATGCCATATCTGCCGTAGTCATCATCGTTGGAACGCGTTTAGCAGAATTTTCAGCATCCGGAGCCATATCCTCTTCTTTTTGATCAATGGCATGCCAAATCCAAGCGCCGGCGGGACTCTTCGTGAGTTCCCACTCGTATCCGAAGAGAAGATCATAATAACCATTGTCCCAAGCAATCGGATTTGCTGTCCATGCCCCCTCTATTCCGCTTGTGATTGTGTCACTGCCTGTTCCTTTTCCGAAGGAGTTAGTCCAACCGAAACCCATTTCTTCTAATGATGCCCCTTCAGGCTCAACATTCACATTATCTTCAGCGCCAGCACCATGTGCTTTTCCAAATGTATGTCCTCCTGCGACAAGAGCAACAGTTTCTTCATCATTCATCGCCATCCTACCAAACGTTTCTCTTATGTCTCTCGCACTTGCCAAGGGATCAGGGTTGCCATCAGGCCCCTGGGGATTCACGTAAATGAGGCCCATCTGAACTGCAGCAAGGGGACTATCAAGTTCTCTATCACCCTTATAGCGCTTATTTTGCAACCACTCAGATTCCGCACCCCATAAAATATCTTCCTCTGGGCCCCAGATATCTGGTCTACCACCACTGTAACCAAACGTTTTACCACCCATCGACTCAATAGCCACATTACCTGCGAGGATTAACAAATCAGCCCAGCTTATCTTCTTCCCATACTTTTGCTTTATAGGCCATAGAAGTCGTCGGGCTTTATCGAGATTTCCGTTGTCCGGCCAGCTGTTCAGAGGCGCAAACCTCTGTGCTCCCGTGCCTCCTCCTCCTCGACCATCGGTATTTCTATATGTACCCGCAGCATGCCAGGTCATTCTTATAAAGAAAGGACCATAATGACCATAGTCTGCCGGCCACCACTCCTGTGAGTCCGTCATTAGATCATTTAAATCTTTTTTCAATGCATCATAATCAATTTTTTTAAATTCTTCCCTGTAATCAAAGCCCATATCCATAGGATCGGACTTCCTATCGTGTTGATGTAAGATGCCTAAATTTAGTTGATTTGGCCACCAATCTTTATTTGAAGTACCCGTAGAACTATGTGTGGTCATAGCGCCGTGCATAACGGGGCATTTATTCTCTTCTGACATAACCATTCCTCAATTAGCTATTTAGATTTTTGATACAATTGTTATACGTAAATCTAAATCAAATTGATGATTTATTAAATAAAAAAGTTAAATTTTTTAATCTTTTTGTATGGTGAAACTGTTAGGTAGTGCTGTGATAACTTTGCCATTACTGAAAGAGACAACCAAAGGCTCAGAGTTAAAGTTATATATAACATAATTTAATGAGCCATTTTTCTCAAAAACGAGCGCTGCAGGGTAATCAGAGGCCAACTCACTAGAAACTTTTAGTTGACCTAACGTATCAAAAGTATGTAACCAATGATAAGTGTGTGCCTTTGATTCGCCCGCCTCAGTATCATAATTCAAACCATATTCTGTAAAATCCTCGAGAGCTGAGGTTGCATCAGTCATTGCCCAGAGATTCCACCACAAATCTCGCCATTGATCATCGATTAATCCAGAGGGACGTGAATTAGACGATTCTGATAATCCTAAGGCGACGTAATCTCTCATGTAGCTTGAATATTGGCCTACGTGAAGGATTAGAGGATTAGAAGGCAATCCTTGTATACCTAAAATATGTGCGTAAGCTCCACTAAACCAAGTGGCAAAGTCTGCACCGCTACTCCAAATAATTGAAGTAGTTATCTTATCGTAACCTTGCGGAAAATTATCATAGTCTCCTCCAAGATTGTTGTAGCCATCAATGTTATTCCAATACTGCCAATACGCAGCAGCTGTAGAAGCATGCAAATATATTCCCTTATCAACTAATTCAGGTTTATTCATTATTAATCCATAAAGAATGATTGCACCATAAGCATTGGCAGCTTCAGAAGTCGACTCGTTATTATTACCCTGCAATGCATCAGCCCTTCCATCAGCCCATGAAAATCCATTTGCTTGATCAAAATTTCTAAATGAGGGAAACATTTCATCGTTATCACCACCTGCAAAATCTCTAATCAATAACTCAATCATTGGACCAAAGTTTTCACCACTGCACCAATCGCGATCAACTCGGCAAATCTCAGAAGCAGCTCTGACGAAATATCCGTAATGAAAATGATGATCTGCAAGTCTTTGATGAGATCCATAAGCCTCTTGAATACCAAGGAGAGTATCCCAAGTCTCGTCATACACAAAATATTTTAAAACATCCAACCTACCATCTGTTTCCGCTGTAAACCAGTCTTCTAATTCGGCCTTCAGCCAAGAAATAAGTTGATTGGCCTCTTGATCCATATCAATAGATCTTGCAATGGCGGCCAATTCAGCAGCCTTTCCATAAGCTTTACCTGACCAATATGTATCGGTACTGTTTATCCAAGAGCTTTCTCCACCGTCAATAAATTCTGTGACTAGAGATCTCAAAGTATGTAAATTCATCGAATTTTCAATCGTCGGCATAAAGGGTAATACACCAACGAAAGGTATTTGATAGTTAAAACTGGTGGTTTTTGCAAATCGTATTACTCCCCTAGCACTTCGAATTTTAAATGGGGAGAGCGCTTGAGCGGAATGCTTCCAATGAAGTGGATGTAATCCAGCGATTGTCTCCACAGGATTTCCATTCTGATCTTCGTAGCTATGATTTACTGTTACGGAGTTGTTACTTTTATCGACTTCATATTCAATTGAAACCTGAGATACAACATTTCTGGCAGTATCCTCAAAAAATTTGATCATCTCGTTATCAGGAGTTCCAACTACATTGGGTAAATAAGTCAGAGTGTATTCTTTACTTGCGCTGTCTATGGTAATTTCACTCGAGGCAATACCCGTTCTATTAAGAGCTTCATCACTATTTATTAAAAAGTTATTTCTTATTCCTGCAACATTCGTCCAAATTCCTAATCCATTAGATGACTCATGAAAGATACCTTTTTCAGCACCATCAGAAGCTTTAGTTTTAAGGACGAGGTCACCTCTATAAACACTGATAAAAATATAGGGAGAACCATGAATAAGAGTTGCATCCATAATATCAAGTTGATTTTCCATCCATCTAACAGTCACTGATCCATCACTAAAATTTTCTAAAAATGCTTCCATGTTGGAATATTCAGAATTTGCAAGTGCAACTCCATCAAATACCTCAGCAAAGGGTTCGGGACCATTATATTGAGGGAAATTGCCTAAAACCCGATATCCCCCAGGAAGACCCATAACACGCAGCCCTCTATTACTAACGCGAGCTCTTATAGGGTCAGCAGTAAGATGGGCAGTGTCGTTAACATCGCCAACTCTCATCTCTCCCCGAAAAGGGATAGATCCCCACCACTTATGCGTCGGAACATTTTTATGTAATGCATTACCAATTATTTGAGGAAAAATTTTAGTAGGTGTTCCTGTTGGGATTTTTGTTGCTGCATTACAACCTGGAATCGCAGGTTCGACAACACCTGCATTATATATCCAGTTCCCATAATCAACTGCACAACGATAGCTCGATGGATTAATGACATCTGACACATTACCCTTGCCATATTGAAGTAAATTATATTCAATTTGAGGACTCTCT
>CACJVE010000026.1 GCA_902596775.1 uncultured SAR92 cluster bacterium | reverse complement strand
ATGAAACTGAGTTAACCCATGCCAAGCTGGTTCGATGATCCAATAGGGCCTGCTATGAAACCCGATAATCCTGAAGCGGTGTTGCTCTATAGTGTAGCACAGTCTTTGTATACAGGTCGGGCGCGAAGTTACTTGATCAAGCAGGGTATCCCCTATGAAGAACGGGCACCGCAGCCATACCTCTATCAATTGGGCAAAAAAATAGGCAGAGGTTCTATGCCAACTATTGTCTTTCCAGACGGAAGGATAATCAGAGATGGTGTTGCTATTGTCGATTTTTTCGAAGAGTGTTCGGGCCACCCGGCGAAACCGCCTGGTCCCTGCCAGCATATCGTCAGCTTATTGTTCGATGCTCTAGGAGCCGAAGGCTTAAGCAGGCCAGCAATGCATTACCGATTTAACTTCGATGAGGAGCAACACGACTTTATTCTCTATCATTTTACCTCACAAATGAATGGAGATGAGGAGCTTGCCAAGAAGGTTATAGCGCACGTAAGCACTGACGTAGCTCCGAGATGGGGTGTTAGACCCTCTACTCATGCTATCACCGAGAAACTCTACGAGGGTTTTGTCGAAAAATTTAACGCGCACCTGACGCAATATCCGTATCTCTTGGGGGGGAAACCTTGTCTTGGTGACTTTGGCCTCATGTGCCCCCTTTATGGGCATCTCGGTCGAGATCCAGTGCCTCACCGCCTATTACAGATGCGTGGCCCCTGGGTTCATCGTTGGGTTGAGAGGATGAACAGACCGGAGCCAGATACTGGGGAGTACATTAACTTACCACACAGTTTCCTGCAGGACGATGAAGTACCGGAAACAATCATCGAGCTGCTGACCCATTTTGCGCTTGATTTTGTGCCGGAAACGATCGCTTCTCATAGCGGCATTAATCGATGGCTGGAGGAAAACAAGCCAGCGATTGGCGCCCAATGTGAGCGCTATACAGGTGAAGCAGAATTTGATGTGGAAGGAACTGCTATCCATGTTTGCCCGCAACCTTTTCGGTTTTATTTGCTCGAACGAGTACAGTCTGCCATTCAGGCGCTCAAGGGATCTGATCAGGCTGATGTACTGGCACTTCTAGATACTTGTAATATGACTGCTGTGCTTGATCTCAAACTTGACCGTAAGATTGGCCGGGCTAACAACCTTGAGGTCTGGCTGGATTAGCTTTGGTGGTTACTAACTCTAGGGCCATCCGACTCATAATCGATTAGTCGAAGGTTCAAGTCCTATTGGGTCCACCATTTAATACTCAAATAATATACAATCATCCGTACATATCTCGAGGATTTTTAATGATCAAAAAATATCTATTTGTTTTTGTCTTATTTTTTAGTTTTAACATGTTTGCTGACGAAGGAATGTGGGAACCATACCAAATGGAATTACTACAAAAAGAACTTCGTGCGAGTGGTTACAAGGGTAATGTTTCAAATGTAAGCGACTTATTTAAACATCCTATGAGCGCTATTGTTAGTTTAGGTGGATGCTCTGCTGCTTTTGTTTCGAACCAAGGCTTAATAGCTACAAATTATCATTGTATCGAGGGTTCATATTTACAATTTAATTCAAATGCTGAAACAGATTTATTTGAAACTGGTTTTGTTGCGAGGACAAAAGATGCTGAAAAAAGATCTGCACCGGGAGCGAGAGTCTACGTTACTTTAGAAAGCAGCAACATAACAAAACAAGTCTTAGACGGATTGACTGATGACACTAAAGCCATCGATAGAGCCAAGATTATTGAAGATAACAAAAAAGAAATAATAAAAAAATGTGAAACTTCTGATGAAGTTGAGTGCAGAGTAAGATCTTTCTTTAGTGGCGAGACTTACAAACTTGAAAAGGTTTTAAAACTAAAAGACATCAGATTAGTTTATGCGCCACCTGCTTACATTGGAGAGTATGGCGGAGAAATTGATAATTGGATGTATCCGAGACATACAGGCGACTTTGCTTTATTAAGAGCGTACACAGCAAAAGATGGCTCAATTAAAGAATACAACGAAGATAATATTCCCTATAAATCTGATTCATTTTTAAAAGTTTCTGCCAAAGGTGTAAATGAAGATGACTTTGTGATGGTTGTTGGTTATCCAGGTAGAACAAACAGAACCATTACTTTTAATGAAATTGAATGGGATTTAAAGATTGGTTTTCATGAGACCGTAAAATTTTTAAAACGGGGTATTGAGTTGATGGAGGAGAACACTAACCAAGCTGACGGCTCTAAACTTAAATATCGAGGCTTAAAAAGTGGTTACGAAAACTACTACAAAAAAATATCTGGCCAGATAGATGGCGCAAATAACTTTAAACTAATCGAAAGTGAAAAAATTAAATGGGATGAATTTTTACAGTTTGTAAAAAATGAAGCATCAGATGAAGATAAAAATTATCTTAATGCGTTACTTGATTTAATCAATCAGGATCAAGAAAAATCAATAGCAAGAAGATATTACGGAAATTCTTCTCTTATTTCCCAAGCAAAAACACTTTATAGAAATGCTGTGGAGAGAGAAAAAATTGATGCTGAGAGAAAACCTGGATATCAGGATAGGGATCAGGAGAGAATGATCAACAGAATAAAGAGGCTGAGCTACTCTTTTGATCCAAGAGTAGACCAAGCTATATTTAAAGATAGACTGATGATTTATAAAGATATAGATCCCTCTCTCAGAAGACCTGTTTATAGCAAACTACTTAAATTAGATGAATCCGAGGAAACGATACTCAATAAAATTGATGACATTTATTCAACACAATTTAAGAATTCGGAGAGTTTCTCAGAAATGATGACAATGAGCCTTGATGAATTAAATAACTCTGATGATCCCCTTATCCTGTTTGCAAAAGAGACTTTCGATGAGTCTATGAAATACGAAGAAGAATCTGAAGAGAGAGGAGCAAAAAGACAGTTACTTAAATCAAAATTCATAGGTCTTTTAAAAAAATATTACAAATCCTCTAATAAGCAACTGTATGCAGATGCTAATGGAACGTTAAGAGTAACTTATGGAAACGTGAAAGCAGTATCATTAAAGGATGGTTTGACATACGAATCCTTCACAAAGTTAGAGGGTATTCCTCAGAAGCACACAGGTGAAGAGCCATTTAATGCCAGTGACAAATTACTAAATCTTATCAACAAAAAAGATTATGGTGATTACTATTACGAACCCGTTAATTCAGTACCAGTTAATTTTCTCTCAACCCTAGACATTACCAATGGTAATTCAGGATCAGCAACGATAAATTCTGATTTTGAGCTAGTTGGGCTTGCTTTCGACGGAATGCTTGAAACAATCATTGCAGATTACAAGTATATACCCGAAGCAAGGACTATCTCTGTAGATTCAAGATATTTCTTATGGACATTAGATAAATTAGAAAACGCTGACAATATTTTGGAAGAATTATCTGTAACTAACTAAATATTATCTTACCTCCGCGCAATGTATAATTTCCTCATTGAGTGGGAATAGAAATATATTCAAGATTATATGCATGACAGGATTCAAAATCATTCGACTGCAGTAATAATTGGTGCTGGAGCTTCGGGTATTGCAGCCAGCGAAAATCTAATAGCTGCTGGATTCAAGGTGATCTTAATTGAAGCGCGGGATCGCATGGGCGGCCGTGCCAGTACGAAATTAGTAGGCTCCGTCCCTTTTGATGCCGGTGCATCATGGCTCGCGGACTCCCAAGTAAATTATCTCCGCAAGACGGCGGATTCGATGGGAGTAAAACTCTATCCAACTGATTTCAATCGTGCGCTGGTTCAATACAAGGGCGTAAACGCACTCGTCGAAGGGACTGAATTTATGACAGCAGTTCGGAGACGGCTCATACTTCCTTACCTCAAGCTCCATATCCGCGAGTTTTTTGGGTCGCTTAAGACGCTTCCTTCTATGGCATCCATGCTGGACCCATTACTTAAGAAATACGGCGCACAGGCGGCATACGCCAGAGAACTCATGATCGTTAACGAAGCGAGCAACCTAGATCTGACATCCATCGCAACGCTCTTACGCGAGCATGATTTGATCGGAGAAGACGGTTACAATCCATTTCCGACGGACGATGTTATGGTCGACGGCGGGATGCAAGCGTTTGTGACTTCGCTCGCTAAGAAAGTCAAGCCCAGCTTGGGAGAAGCGGCTCAGGCTGTCATCCGAACAGAAAATGGGGTTATTGTTCAAACCACTCGCCGCCGCATCGACGCCGACGCTGTAATCGTGACAGTCCCCCTTGGTTTACTTAAGGCTGGGACAATCCAATTCGCCCCAGGATTACCCGTTGAACACAGAGCTGCGATAGGCCGCCTAGGATTTGGCAATGAAAAGAAAACCTGTCTCGTTTACCCCAACATGAATTGGGCTAAAGAACACCACTTGGTGGGACTGCATGACTCGCCTTATTTCAATTTTATGGTCAACGTTTCAGCAATTAAAGGCCAGCCTATGGTTATGGCCTTGAGTGCTGGGGATAAGCAGATTGCAGCGGACTCTTTGTCGATCGACGAACTGGCGACTGCGCTCCATGTTAACGTCAGAGCGATCTTGGGCTCCAATGCCCCGGATCCTATAGATTTTAGTACCACCGACTGGGGGAATGACCCGTATGCACTTGGTGCTTACTCACACAGTTCATTGGATACACTTGGCAATGAGGCGAAAATATTGCAGCGTCCAATCGCCGGTCGCATCTTACTCGCAGGCGAAGCTCTTTCGAATCGCAATGGATACGTCGACGGTGCGTGGAGCGATGGACAAAGGGCCGCCTCCGTAATCATAAGAAATTTATGACTACTACCAGTGCCCAAATGAGCGGAATGATATGAGCGAACGATTAATTGGACTGGATATAGCTCGATATCTTGCTTTCGTAGGAATGGTTCTTGTTAATTTTGATATTGCTATGTCATACGGAGTTCCGAGCAATGAGGGATTCTTTAATGAATTTATAGGACAATTGCGGGGTCGTGCATCTGCTACCTTTGTACTTCTCGCAGGTATTGGTCTTGGGCTATCTAGTTTTAAGAAAGAGAGTCAAACAGTCAACACTGTTGTTAAGAGATCCATATTTTTGCTCATTCTAGGTCTTTTAAATATGACTATTTTTGAGGGTGATATCTTGCATTACTATGCCTTTTATTTTTTATTTGGTGTTTTTTTGCTTCCGTTTGGTAATCGAGTACTGATATTGGTTATAGGTATTCTCAATATAGTTTTTTTTGGCATGATGCTTTTCATCGATTACGAATCAGGCTGGAATTTTGAAGAACTTACCTATTCTGGATTTTGGACAATCGATGGATTCATTCGAAATCTATTCTTTAATGGATTCCATCCCGTTTTTCCTTGGTTGGGATTTTTCTTACTTGGCGTTCTTCTTAGTCGAGCTTTATTAAAGAAAAGACAAGTTCAGATTAAAATGATTACATGGGGTTTAGTTGCAATAATATTTTCAGAAATCATGAGTTTTATATTCTCAGGCTATGTAATCCCTGCTGATTCTGAGCTTCAGTTTTTGTTTATGACTGATTCCATGCCACCAATGCCACTTTATTTCTTAGCAGCATCTGGCTCAGCTTTTCTAATTATAGGTCTTTGTTTACTTCTATCGGAAAAATTCAGAGAGAGTAAAGTTTATTCTTTAATCGCTCCTGCTGGGACGCAAACCCTTACCCTATATATTCTTCATATAATTGTGGGTTTAGGATTTATTGATGCTATTGGATTTACCGGCACTCAGACTTCATCACAAGCATTCATTGCTGCAATAATATTCTGTATTTTAGGAACTATTTTTGCTTTTACTTGGTCGAAATGGTTCAGGAGAGGTATATTCGAGTCATTAATGCGAAAGTTAACTGGTTAATCCATTTACTCCTAAAAAATATTTAGACTCATTAACTTTGGATTTTTCACCAAACATCTAACCAACTAATTTGTTCCGGTTAAACAATTTATATTTGACCATTGGGAATACTATATTTTTGGGAATATTGCTCCAATCCATAATTCCTGTTTTAAAGGATTCCCTGGCAAATAATTTTTCACAATATTGACTTACGGTTGTTCTGTTACCCCAGAGTATGGGCGCCAGACCAAGTTTCTGTAGTCTATATAGAACAACTCCCCAAGCTATGTCAGCCAAACTAAACTTATTAGATGCCAACCAACCCTTCGCATTGAAGGGGCCACTCAGCAACTGAGTTTCAAGTTCTATTAGAATAGAGTCAGCAGTATCATATAAGGCATTCAGCCGAGTAGACTTTTGGATTATTGTAAGAGTATTTTCGACAATGTTTAATTTACTTTTATAAGCGTCATGCAACAGCTTTTCATTCTCATGGCGTTTAACTAATTTTCTCAAAAGATTAGCTTTAAATTCATGAGCTTTGCCGCCATTTGCTAGCCTTTTGAATAAAAAGGATTTATTTGAGCCTCGATTATCTCCATAGGTAAGCGCTTCAATAGGAAGGCTGTCTGCTTTATCAAGCCAAAAGGCAATAGCCTCAAATTCATCAACAGATGGCTTCTGTAAAGGATCAAGGTTCGATAATTTACTGTTTATAAAGTTTAGGATATTCGCTGAATCTGTTGTAACTTTTCCATCACAAACTAACGCGGGCACCACGCATCGAGGATTTATGCGAACATAATCTGGTTCATATTGTTGATAAGCAGGAAGAAGCACTAAGTGTGATGTCCAATGCACAGCATTCTCCGCAAGGGCTTGGCGAACTTTCATCGAGCAGAGTGAGTGGGAAAAATGAAATAGATGGATGCCTTTTTGTGGAGCCACATCACATCTGAAGTCTGTTAAAGGCTTCAGAGCAAAAGTATTTCCCGATGAATAAGCAGAAAGAGTGTCCGACCCTGTCATCTAAAACCCTATTCTACGATTTAGACTGAATTAATCATGACTAAATAGTCTATAAAATCAAATCTGGTCAAAAATTATAAAAGGTAAATTTAATTTACAAACTCAATGTCTAAAAAATTCCCTAATCAAAATCCACTAAACAATTCTTACAAGTTAGCAATGCTTTTGGCTCTTGAATTCCCATTAATGTCTCATAGAGCTTTGTTAAATCACTTATTGCTTGAAGAACTCTTGGTTCCCCAACAGAAACATCAAAATTTTCAATTAACTCTCTGAGAAGCATCTCCTTCGGAGAGAGCTCTTCACCATAATACTCAACTTTATAGTCTTCTAATCCTGCCAAGTTAGCAGCGTAGGTAATTGCATTCTCAATACCACCAATCTCATCCACCAATCCTTTTTCTTTGGCACTCGTTGCGATCCAAACTCTCCCACCTGCAATCTCTTTAATATCCTCGTAAGATTGAGATCTTGACTCCGCTACAATGTTAATAAATCGATCATATGCGGCGGCACCCCAGCTAGCAAAAATTTTATCTAAGTCATCATCAATAGCTTGTGTCGGATCCCAGCCACCATGCTTAGAGGTAACAACACCGTCGAAATTTACGCCAATGTAATCCATCGCATTTTCTAATGTTGGCAACGCAATTGCCACACCTATCGAGCCTGTAATAGTTGTGGGTTCAGCAAAAATATAATCGGCCGGAGTAGAGATATATACTCCTCCGGACGCAGCGTAATCTCCCATGGAGACAATCACATTAATACCTTTGTTCTTCGCAGCAAGCAGCTCATCTCGCATCATTTCACTTGCAATAATCGACCCACCAGGGCTGTTTACTCTAAAAACAATAGCCTTTGTATTTTTATTTTCATGTGCAGACCTAATTTGTTCTACCACGTCAGTAGCACCCGCTACACCTTGCGAGATTTCGCCTTCCATAATGGCGCCCTCAGCCGTAATTACAGCTACGTGATTACTACTAGAGGATAAATTCTTCTTTATTTGTTTTGCATACTCCTTGAGAGAAATAGTTTTGTAAGTTTCACTTTTAGCTTTTTCATCCCGACCAAAGTTTTCAATCATATATCGACGAAATTCTGGAAATGATTTCGTACCATCAATAATATTATTTGCTTTCGCATAAGCGATATTTCCTATTGCGGCTTCACCAAAAAATCCAACGTAGTCATCTGCAAAAGCCTGAATATCACTGGCTTCAATGCCACGACCTTCAGCCATAAGAGCCTTCATCTCATCCCAAATCGGAAAAAGCAACGCCTCTCTCTGTATCCTGTCATTCTCGGACATGCTCGATCTCCAACTTGTTTCAGTTGCAGATTTAAAATCTCCCTGTGAATAATTATGTATATTGATCTTTAAATTCTCGAAGAGCTCTTTATTGTAGTTTCTCATTCCACCAAGGCCTCGAACGCTCAGACTTCCAACAGGATGAACCCATATCTCAGATGCTTGAGAAGCCATAAGATAAGAGCTTGTAGATAAACGATCACTAAAAGCAATGACTCTTTTGCCAGATTCACGGAGCACTTTCAATTCTTTCGCAATATTTATCGCTGTGGTTGGTCCAGCAAAGTTCGTGGATGAGAAATCAATAAACACGGCAGGAATATCTTTATCGTCAACTGATGCTCTAATTATTTTTATAAGATCTCTCGTTTGAATTTGATCCATTGGAGAGCCTGTGGTTATTTCAAATGGAAAATTAGAATTAAATACTTCCTGGTCAACCACAATTCCTTCAGGATTAATCAAGAGCACACCGCCACTTGGATCTTTTACTTCAGGTCCAGATGTCAGTCCTCCAATAATTATGATCGCAAAAAAGATCAAAAAGAATGCGGTAGCAAGGTTCAACATAATCATCCTTGCTTTTTCTAGAAATCGTCCAAGCCAAGAAAAAATGGATTTAACTTTACTCATGTGTTGCCTCAGAAATTGGTATTAATGGTGAATGGAATAAGCTTATTATTGTTTTTGTATTTTTATAATTCAAGTATGCCCCGTAAAAACATCAATAATATGCAAATTAGACTAAATAGCAGAAAACTGAGACGAATATAGCTTATAAAAATAGTAACCTTTACCGATCTTTATTACGTAAAATTATCAAAATTTAAGGAGTAGATGTAATGACTGGATTTGCACCAAAGTATTTCTTGTTCATGTTCGGACTATTATTCATAGCGTATTATCCAATCGCAATAGGCATGGCGATTTATGTAGGTGGTTTATACTGGTTTTTTAGTAAGGAAAATCCACTATATGGCTGCATTTGGGCGGGTGGTGGATGCTATATAAGTGCTTTTATAGTTCATAACCTAATACAATTAATCGCTTAGGAAGATTAGTCGTGAAAAATATCTTTTTATGTCTACTGACTCTTCTCGTAACGAGCCTGTTATGAGGGGCGATCTACTCAGATCGCGTTTTTCTGGCATGGATGAAGGATTTAACACAGAGCACAGAAAAATAAGCTCCGGTCACCAAAAGCATTGTTTTTGAGGCAGTCGCCCACGGATTATCCCCAAGAGTTCCAGACATAACATTCCTGATCACATCCAGTCCTCCCAAAAATATTAATAATCCAATTATTACGACAATATGCATTAAGATTTTTTTGTACTTAGGTGCTTTTAATGCCATTACACCAAGAAATAACATAGGCCAACCGAACATACTAGGAATATATGATGTTATGGACGTGCTCCCACTAATAAATGTCACTGCAAGACCCCAAAAGATTAGTATTCCACCATAGATTGCAGTTATTTTTTCTATTGAAAATCCAAATACTAAGAACTCGGTATTTAATTTTGGGGCGTCTGTATCCAATGCTTATTCCTCGTTTGAGCTGCAAGTCGATCTAGTAAGATAAAGTTTATTTCTTGCTTTTTTGAAGGTGTCCAAATCGCCTATTGAAGTTAGCCACTCGCCCTTCTGCTTTCGCCACCTGCTGCTTGCCAGTGTAAAACGGATGAGATGCGGATGAAGTCTCTATCACATAATAGGGATAAGTTTTACCGTCTTTCCAGTCTATAGTCTCACTTGTTTTAAGTGTTGATCCGACGACAAAATACTCGTCAACGCTAGTGTCATGGAATACAACATCACGATATTCTGGATGAATTTCAGGTTTCATTTTTTCTCCTAATTCAAAAATAAGTTACAAACTATAAACTTTCGTCATCTTAATACTCTATGCTGAACATTCCTCACACAGGCAATCCAACTCTAATTGACGATTTTTTAGCGCAAAGCCGGCATTTTCAACTACTTTTCCCAATTCGTCCATGATTTTTGTAGAAATTATGATTTCTTTAGCAATTTTGCACTGATTACAGATTAAAAACTGTGTCACTTTATGCATGTCGCCGCTATGTGAATGAGTACACGCAATATATTTGCTATTTGAGCTCAACTTATGAACTAGATCTTTTTGGAGTTACTGCAAATTACTAGTGGTCTAACTTTCAGCCTTTTTGCGCTGTTTCCTTTTTCTCGTTGCCTTTGGCTTCATTGCGGATCGCTGGTCTTTTTTTCCAAACTTACTCTTGTTTTCTCGAGACTTGCCTTGATAGTCTTTTTTTCGATTCTTTGCATTCTTCGAACCCTTCGTATTCTTTGAATTCTTCTTCCTTTTCCTTTCTCCGGAACCATAATCTGGAACATCAAAATCAGAGGCTTGATCCTTGGGAAGCAAAATAGGTAGATCTTTTTGGCTCTGATAGGCCAAAGCTGCGGCGATATCGCTCATATCAATGTTATTTCTTCTAGAGAAATCATTGATTAAAGAACGTAATTCAGGAAATTCAGCAGCTTCCATATTTTTTGAAAGTTGGTCAAAGAACCTTTTAATGCGTCCATCACTGATCGTTTTATTACTTGGAGGCACCATCAAAGAAATCTTTTGCCTTGTCGATCGCTCTATTGATCGAAGCATGCGATTTTCTTTTGGAGTTATGAATAGGATTGCTTTACCCGTCTTCCCTGCTCTCCCTGTTCGGCCAATGCGATGCACATAGGATTCATTATCATAGGGAATATCGAAATTAATCACATGACTAACTCTATCTACATCCAACCCTCTGGCCGCAACATCTGTTGCAACTAAAATATCTATTTGACCTTTTTTTAGACGATTAATTGTTCGTTCACGCAGCGATTGATTTAAGTCGCCATTTAACGCAGCTGTCGAATATCCTCTTGCTTGGAGTCGCTCAGTAATATCTATTGTTGACGATTTAGTGCGGACAAAAATGATCATCCCATTAAAAGATTCAACCTCGAGAAACCTTGTAAGGACGTCCATTTTTTGATGACTTTTACAGGTAATATATTGCTGATCTATCTTCTCAACAGTTTTTGTTTTGCCATCAATAGCGACAGTTTCAGCATCTCCGATATATTGCTTAGTGACATTGCGAATTCGTCCAGGCATTGTCGCTGAGAACAAGGCTCTCTGACATGTCTCTGGTATCTGTGACAGAATAGTTTCAACATCATCGATAAAACCCATTCTAAGCATCTCATCTGCCTCATCTAGAACCAGAGCTCTCAAATCACTTAAGTCCAAACTACGTCGACTAATGTGATCCAATAGTCTCCCAGGTGTACCTACAACTACTTGAACACCTCGCTTTAGCGCTTTGAGTTGACTTCTCATATCCGCACCTCCATAAATCGGTGCTACATGGAAGTTCCTAACAAACTTGGCATAGCGATGAAATGATTCGGCAACTTGAATTGTCAGTTCTCGAGTAGGAGTAACGATAAGAACCTGAGGCGACTTTTGTTTATTATCTAATCTACTTATGAGAGGTAATGCAAACGCAGCTGTTTTACCTGTCCCAGTCTGTGCTGTACCCAACAGATTTTTACCATCCATAAGTATTGGAATACTTTTCGCCTGAATGGGCGTGGGTTGCTCATAGCCAAAATGCTGAACTGCTTTAAGGGCAGAAATTGAGAGACCCAATTCTGAAAAGTTGGATGACGACATTATATTGATGAAACCTCTATGAGAAGGCCGCGAAGTATACGCCTATGCATTTGGGTTATACAATTTATTTTACACATACACACTAATTAAAAAATTTTACGACTTACACCGCGATTATCTCGTTATTATTGGCGGATTAAACTATGATTTAAAATAATTATTAATCGAGTACAGCTACAGTTGTATAAACTATATTACGCAGATGGAAGTGCCTCTATGGGCATACAAGTTTTACTGGAGGAAATAGGAGTTCCTTACAACTTAGTTCAATCAACAATTGATATGAACAAAGCTCGACCCCCTGAGCAACTTGCTATAAATCCAAATGGATGGATTCCAGTTTTAGTAGGCGATGAAGCAATTTATGAAGCCGCAGCAATTACCATTTATTTATGTGATAAATATCCATCAGCTGAATTGGCCCCAAAAACTAACGAAGCAACGAGAGGTTTGTTTTTACAAACCTTGGTTTACTTCTCAAACTCTATTCAAAACGCATTTCAGCTTAACTATTATCCTGATCGTTTTGCTGAAACAGAGGAATCTCACTCAAATGTTATGCTTCGAGGTATTCGAAGGTTGAGGGAGACTTGGAAAATAATTGATAATCAAATAGGAGATAATCATTGGATTCTCGGTGACAAATTCAGCGCTGCTGATATTTATCTATTTATGCTTACCACGTGGCTCAAAGATTCTAGAGATCATCCATCTATTATTGAATTTCCAAATGTTGAAAGAATTGCCAACAAAGTAAAACATAGACCTGCTACACAAAAAGTCTACAAATAAGAAAATTTTATATTGGTTGACGATATAGATTACGAGCATCAAGGGTTTTAAAAATGAAACATTTCATTCTAACTGCTCTCATATTATGTCTTTTGGGATGTTCAGACGGGCCTTTGCAAACTGACTTTGGAAGCACGCTCTCTGAGTCAACGAGCAAAAAACCAAATATTCTACTGCTTTACATGGATGATCTTAGACCACAATTAAACTCTTATGGTCATCAACAAATCATCTCGCCAAATATTGATGCTCTTGCAAATCGCTCTATACAGTTTACTCAAGCATACAGTAATGTTTCTGTATGCGGAGCATCTCGAGCGAGCATGCTTACCGGGATGCTGCCAACCAAAACTCGTTTCATCAATTACAGCACCCGAGTTGATATTGAAACGCCAAATCAAGTTACCTTTCCCAGATTATTAAAAGATAACGGCTACACCACAATCTCAAATGGCAAGATATACCACCACTTAGATGATCGAGTTTCTGATTGGGACGAGGTTTGGCGTCCTTATGCATTTGATAAAAATAACGAAGGTTTATCTCCGTTAGATTATTGGGAGTCATTGTGGAAAGATTACCAGCTGACTGAAAATATCGAATTATATAAAGCGACGAATAAAGGCCCTGCTTATGAAAGTGCTGATGTCAGTGATAACACTTATATTGATGGCTTACTAACACACAAGGTGATTAAAGATTTAAAACGATTAAAAATAAGTGATAAACCGTTTCTATTAACCGCAGGGTTTATTGCTCCTCACTTACCATTTAATGCGCCAACTAAATATTGGGATATGTACGATCGCAAAGATATCAGACAACCAAACAACAACTATGTGCCGATAAATGCGCCTAAAACATCGATAAGCAATTGGGGGGAAATGCGCGCCTATACAGATATTCCTAAACAAGGTGGTGTTAGCGATGAAACGGCCATATCACTTATTCACGGATACTACGCCACAGTCAGCTACGTTGACGCGCTAATCGGTTTAATAATGACAGCATTAACCGATTTACAGTTAGATAAAAATACGATCGTTATCTTGGTGTCTGATCATGGCTATAATCTTCAAGAGCATGCGCAATGGGGTAAATTTACATCATATAGAACATCGACCAGAGTGCCATTGATTATCCATTTACCAGAAATAACAAAAGGCAGCAAAACCGATGCATTAGTTGACCTGACTGATATCTATCCAACGGTTGTTGAGCTATTAGATCTCGAACTACCTGGACATAAGTTGGCGGGCGAAAGCTTAGTGCCAATACTTAAAAATCCTAGTCTTGGTGGTAAAAGTCATGTCTTTTTGAAAAATGGTGAGGGTTACACTATACAAACTCAAGAATATAGCTATACCGAATTTATTGACGGGAATAACGAGACATTTGCTAGCATGCTTTATGATCATAGAACTGACGGCGATGAGAACATCAACGTTATTAACGACGCAAATTATGCTGATGCAGTGACAAAGTTGAGTTCACTATTACATACAGAATACGCCAACAATATTACTGGCAGATAAGTTATTTTTTATTTATCCAAAATATTGAATAATCCGAACCTTGAAAAGATAAAATTTTTCTTTTGTTATTAATTCAATCCGGTATAAGAAGCAAGCAGTAGTATCCGTACGCTTTGACACTTTTGCCCCTTTTTTCGTACACTCAGAGCCAATTATTTTAGTCCTAAATACAGGAAATTTTATATGAGATTACTCACAATAATAATGACAATAGCAATCCTAACTTCACCCTTTCTGCATGCAGCAAAAAAAGATGATTCGAATACCATGACTTCTGAATTATTTTCCGCGATGAAGCTTCGCAATATAGGCCCTGCATATATGTCAGGTCGAATTGCTGACATTGAAGTTGACTCTAAAAACCCGTCCGTTTGGTATATTGCAGTAGGCTCAGGTGGAGTTTGGAAGACTGAAAATGCTGGAATCACATGGACTCCTATTTTTGACAAGCAATCAGTTTTTTCAACGGGTGATGTGACAATCGATCCAAATAATTCAAATGTAATTTGGGTTGGTACGGGAGAGAATAATGGTGGTAGACATGTTAGTTTTGGAGATGGAGTCTATAAGTCGCTTGATGGTGGTGAGACTTGGGAAAACAAGGGACTTAACAAATCCGAGCATATCTCAGACATAATCATTCATCCACAAGATTCGAATACCGTCTGGGTTTCCTCACAAGGGCCACTCTGGACTGATGGTGGTGAGAGGGGATTATTCAAAACTACTGACGGTGGTGACACATGGACTAATGTTCTAGAAACTGATAAGTGGACCGGGGTAACTTCTTTAGTTATTGACTCAAGAAATCCGGACAAGTTGTATGCAGCTACTTGGCAACGACAAAGAACCTTGCCTGCTTTTGTTGGCACGGGCCCAGGATCAAGGATTCATACCTCAGATGATGGAGGAACAACCTGGCAAGAGCTGAATAATGGCCTACCTGATGCCGACATGGGAAAGATTGGTCTAGCTATCTCTAAAATCAATCCAGATGTAATTTATGCCGGAATAGAACTCAATCAGCGAAAAGGTGGTGTTTATCGTTCAGCTAATCAGGGCGCAAGCTGGGAGAAAATGTCAGATGAAGTTGGGGGTGGAACAGGCCCACACTACTATCAAGAGCTTTTTGCTGATCCTCATCGTTTCGATCGTATTTACATGGTAAGCAACTATAGTAAGTACAGCGATGATGGTGGCAAAAATTGGACACCTCTCAATCTTGAACATAAACACGTTGATGATCATGCCATAGCATTTCATCCAACAGACAAAAATTTTATCTTGGTGGGCAGTGATGGGGGTGTTTATGAATCACGCGATGATATGAAGAAATGGCGCTTTATGGCCAATCTTCCCCTTACTCAGTTTTATAAAATCGCAGTCGATGATAGCGAACCCTTCTATTATGTATATGGGGGCTCACAAGACAATAGTTCTCAAGGTGGACCGTCACGCACAACCAAAGAACATGGAATTAAAAATAATGATTGGTTCTTAATTCTCTGGGGTGATGGTCACCAGCCGGCAACAGAACCTGGGAACCCAGATATTGTTTACGGACAATGGCAGCGAGGAAGTCTTGCTAGGTATCACCGAAAAACTGGCGAGATTGTTTATATACAGCCGCAAACAGAACCAGGCGAACCCAGTGAGCGATATAATTGGGACGCTCCCATTCTGGTATCCAGCCATGACCCAAAACGCTTGTATCATGCCTCACATCGTGTGTGGCGGTCTGATGATCGGGGAAATAGTTGGCGCGCGATCTCAGGTGACTTAACTAAAAATCAGAACAGACTGCATATGCCAGTAATGGGTCGAACATGGTCAGTTGATTCGGGTTTTGACCTGTACGCCATGTCTGAATTTAATACCATTGCAAATATAGCCGAGTCACCCCTTGATCCGGATCTTTTGTATGCTGGAACAGACGATGGTTTGATTCAGGTTAGCTCAAATGGTGGTGAAGATTGGATACGATATGAAATTGATAATATCAAGGGTATTCCTGCCGAAGCTTATGTAAACGATATTCGTGCTGATCTCTTTGATAAAGATACGGTTTATGCGGCTTTAGATAACCATAAACAGGGGGACTACAAGCCATATTTAATCAAGAGCACGAATCGCGGCAAGTCATGGAAATCAATTGCATCTAACTTACCCGATAAGCATCTAGTTTGGCGTATAGTCCAAGATCACGAAAACCAAAATTTGTTATTTGTCGGCACTGAATTTGGACTATTCTTTACAGTGGATGGCGGCAAGCAATGGACTGAACTGACAGGTGGTTTGCCTACAATTTCCTTCCGTGATGTGAAAATCCAGCGTCGAGAGAATGATCTTGTAGTGGGCACTTTCGGCCGTGGAATATACATACTGGATGACTTCTCACCACTTCGGCAAATAAATGAGGAAAGTCTTAAACAAGAGGCGCTGCTATTTCCATCTAGAGACGCACTTTGGTATCTGCCGGAGAGATTTCATACTAGTACGCATGGTGACTTTGAATATCAAGCGGAGAATCCTGATTTTGGTGCCACGTTTACTTACTATCTTCGTGACGGCATTAAATCTTTGTCAGAACAGCGAGAGGATCAAGAGTCTGAAATGGAAGAAAAAGACCGCTATCCTCTATATCCCTCTTGGGAGGATTTAGAGACAGAATTGAGAGAAGCCGATCCATCCGTATATCTCGTTATTAAAAATGAACAAGGTAACCCGATTCGCAAATTTAATGCAGAGGCTGAAAAAGGTCTTCATAGGGTCACATGGGATCTACGACTATCGTCCAGCAGAGCTCTGGGTTCGGGTAGTTCTGATGATGTTGGACCGCTGGCATCACCAGGAACCTACAATGCTACCTTATTCAGTAATGCAAATGGAGAGACACGCAAATTGACCGATGCAGTAAGCTTCAACGTGAAACCACTTTCATTTGGATCAGTAGAGGGAAGCGTATCACCCCAAGAACGCTCTGCGATGATGATTGATGTGAGTGATTTGAGGCGGAGGTTGTCTACTGCTGATAGTAAAATTGATCACTTGAAAGCCCAGTTAAAATCTTTCCGAGTAGCATTAGATCGCTCAACTGCTGTAACTGGAGATTCAGAGATGCGTTTTGAACAACTTAGGCAGGAGATTTTTAGCATAGAGGAGATGGTCAGTGGCAAACGCTCAAGTCGCGGGTTTGGCTCGTCACCTGCAACTATCTCGAGCAGACTATCCATGGTTGAACTTGGTCGAGTAAATACTTGGGGATTAACCGATACTCAAAAGCAGCAAATGGTTTACGTGCAAGTTGCACTTGAGGAACTGGAGCCTAAGGTAGATAACTTGTTTAACAATGATTTCCCAGCCTTCAAAAAGACCCTATTAGAAGCTGGTGCCCCTTGGATACCTGATGGATTAACAGATGCCGACTCGGACGAGCCAGAGGAAATGGAATAAACCGTGTTTGACTATATAAATACGAAGGTCACCGCATAAATGCGAGCACAGATTTTATTAAGAAAGGTTCACTATTGGGGGTCTCTTGCAATCGCAATTCCATTGATCATCATGATCGGTGCGGGCGTGATGTTAATGGTTAAAAAGGAGTTTGATTGGATTCAACCACCCAGCCAAGAAGGCGTTGAGAGAAACCTGATGCCTATGGTTTCCATGCAAGAGTTATTTAAAGCGGCATCAGAAATCGAAAAAGCTGGATTTACAAATTGGGAGGAGCTCCATCGGGCTGACTTAAAGCCGGGCAAAGGCATTATTAAGTTTGTCTCTAAGACCAATTGGGAAGTCCAGGTAGATACGCACACCTCTGAGGTTTTATCAGTTGCCCAACGCCGAAGCGATATAATTGAATCAATTCATGATGGAAGTTTTTTCGCCGACTGGGTCAAGCTATGGATTTTCCTGCCAGCTGGAGTTGGCTTGTTTGTTTTGTGGGTGAGTGGCGTGTATTTGTTTAGTTCAAACGAATACAAAAAACGTAGGATTAACAAACGATGAACATTTGTCGCTGTATTGCCTCGGACCTCGTCGTTTAGTCCTTATAATCAGATTCCTCACTATCTAGTATAGCCTTTAACTCACTAAAGTGGGCGTCAGCAGAGCCATCATAGGTTTCCCATTGCCGGGCTGTCTTCTCTGCTACCTCATCTGATAAAAAATTAAGATCTAAACCAGTTTGAAGCGCACGAATATAAGTCTCCGCAGAACGCTCGAAATAAAACAAACGATTAAATGCGTCCGATACGCTAGAGCCTATAACCATTACGCCATGATTACCCATGATAATCACCTTTTTATTAGCATCACCAAGCATAGCAGCGCATCGCTCTCCCTCATCTTCAAATGCCATACCATCAAATCCTTTATCAATGATCACTCTATTATGAAACTGAGCTGTATTTTGATCTATAGCGGGTAATCGTGGATCTTTAAGACACGCCAATACTGTGGAGAATATCGAGTGAACGTGAAGAACACAACGTGCGTGCGAGCAATGTCTATGTACTGCACCGTGTAAGCCCCACGCAGTTGGATCTGGGGCATTAGGTTGAACCATTGTTTCCTGATTATTGACATCCAATATCAGCAACTCACTGGCTCTGATTCTAGAAAAGTGCCGCGCGTTTGGATTAATTAAAAACTGAGTACCGCTATCATTAATCGCTACCGAAAAATGATTCGCAACACCTTCATGATAATTTAATCTTACAGCCCATCTAAAAGCAGCACTGAGATCCACTCGGAGTTGGTGCAAGTAATCGGACATTTAAATACTCTGTCTTAAATACATATTTCTTAAAATCATAATCTTAGCTCACATACAGATATCCAGTATGTTTTTGTCTCAAGAAAATGTATAACCCTCATTCATATTAACGTGCCATCTTGAAACTGTATTTGTAGCGAACTCCCGGTACCTCTTCAGCGACGCCGTCAGTAAAGCGTGGTGCATAAAGAAGTCTAGCGCCGGTTTTGAGTGCCTCCTCACCAAAACCATTAGACTCTGGTGATTCTTTAACTAATTCAATGTCAGTAACACGACCCTCATTGGAAATGGTGAATTCAATAACTGCATACCCCTCTACACCACTCTTCTGAGCATGTTTCGGATAATCAGGCCTCGGAATAAAAATCGGGACAAAATCCGTCCTCTCCTCCTCATGAGATTTACCGATCTGCGTTGCATGGTAGCTTGCCATGTCATCTTGATTAGTAAGCCCATAGGCTCTAACCAACCAGCCATGGGCAAAAGTGGCTACTTCTGGATGTTTTGTTGCCCCGATAAGGTAGGGTATAGCTGACTTATGCTTATCTTGAGCAAACTTGACCTTACCCATCTGAAAACTTGCAGTTGCAGTGCGATAAGACTCAATTCCCTCCTCTTCAAGATATATCTCAAGAGCCCAGTTTGCATAACGACTCGATTCTTTCAAACCTAACATATTGCTTTGTGATAACCTTAGCAGAACATCAGCATACTCGACCGAGTCTTTTTCAAAGTATTTTTTAGCAATAGCTTTTACTTTTCGTGTCTCGCCCATATCAATAAGGACATTAATCACCTCAAGGGAGGACTCACCATAAATAGCCTCATAGAGCTCCAGGGCCTGGCCAAGGACTTTACGAGCTTCTACCCTCCCACCCTTTTTCCTTATGGCATTGCCGTAGTTATAGGTCAGCGCCGCAATATTTAAGCTGTCAGGCTCGAAAATAAAACGACCCGCCTCAAGAGCCCTTTTTGCACAATCTGTCTTTCTCATTGCCATTGTGTTTACGAGAGAATTAAAGCAGCGCTGTGCCTCGTTGAAGGCCTTGATATGATCGCTTCTTGATGGCGAAGTGTCATCAGCGAAAACTAGATTCGTGGTGAGGGTAAATATTGCGCAGCAAAAAAGCAGAGGGCATGTATTTTTCATTCTCAAATAATACCCCCGCGCTTCAGCGATGATCAAATGATTAATCACTTTTCACAAAAATAACTACCTATAGATTATTTAACTATATAGCTAGGAATAATTCTGTTAAGTTCTTAAATCAGTAAACAATATATTTTTAATGATGAATAAAAACCTTTTACTCTTTCTTTCCATTTCTATTTCTTGGTTTATATTTAGTAGTTTTTTTGCTGGATGCTCGAACAACAGTACAAAGGCATTTTTACATGAACGCGATAGACCTGAAGGGTCTTACCAAATTTTAAAAGCAGCTAAACCCTTCTATAGTCCTGAACTAAAGAAAAAGAAAATCGAAGGTTGGGTAATTGTAAAGTTTTCTTTAAACGAAACAGGCAAAGTGGATTCTGCCGAGATATATAAAGAGGATCCAGTTGGAGTTTTCTCTGGTTCAGCCATAAAATCTGTTAGAGAGAGTATTTACAAACCCACCGTCAGAGACGGGATACCTCAGCGAACAGACAACTTACGCACTAAGATTAACTTCAAGATGGCTCCCTCCAAAAAAGCACACAAAAATATGGATTGTAATTTATCAAAACCAGAAGATTCAGCAAATAATCTGTGCAGTCAAATCGAATAATTATCTGACGTCTTTATTAGATCCCTCTTTTTCTAATATATGCCATAGTCCGTTACGTCACTATTATGTCACTATTATGTCACTATTATGTCAAAGGGCATTTTGGGGCATCATAACCCACCGATAAATAACAAGTTATTTCGGTGGCGGTGAGAGAGGGATTCTTACGTTTTGTATCTTCTTTTTTCTTCTATTTCAATGGTTTAAGCTCTATTTAGTACTACAGCTAATATAAATTTTAGCCAAAATAAGTCATTGTTTTCTCTACTTATTTCTATTTACCTCTATTTTCATTGTGCCCGCGGGCACACCTACTTTTTAGATATAACATTAGCCATTAAAATTTAAGATATAATATGTTTATGGAACTAAAAGATCGTTTAAAGAAGACTAGAGCCTCTCGTCAAATGACTCAAAAAGATTTGTCAGATGCAGCAGGTATAAGTCAAGCTCGCCTATCCGCAATCGAGCTCGGGAAAAATAAAAGGCCCACTTGCGTTTCAGAGTTGGCAACTGCCCTCGACGTTTGTGCTGTTTGGTTGCAAACCGGTGAAATTATTGCTACGAGCAAAGACGATAGGACAGACTTTCTGTATAAACTCATTTCTTCTTTGGATGAGTCTGACAAGATTCGGGAGATTGCTTATCTTGAGAAGTTGCTTTCAGATCGAGCATCCGAATAATAGACTCAGAGAACTTAGCAATATCCTGGTGAAGTATTTGCTCTAAGAGTCTCACCAACCGTCTGTCGCGTACCTCATCTTCCATAAACACTCCCAAAACAACGTCGTAGTATTTTTAGTTGTACTAATAATTGTTTCATACAATTAATAATCATAACTCTTAAATTGAAATTTGGTTTACAAACTAACATTATGAAATTTATTTGTTTAATGTTAATGATTTATCTGTACAATAAATAATTGATCAATCGATTTTTAATTGATTATTGATTTAGGAGTCCAAAATGAAAAATAAACCAACTATATTCCTCTGTGCTCTCAGCATCATCATTCTAAGTGGTTGCGCAAGTATTACCCGCGGGACCAAGGATGTATTTGCTATAGACACTACGCCAGTTGGCGTAAGCGCAACTCTATCTAACGGCTTTTACTGCACCACACCATGCAGTTTTACCCTTCCACGAAAAGAGGGATTTGTAGTCACTTTGAAAAAGGAAGGCTATGAAACTGTTACCGCAAATATTTCTCCAAAGAGAGCGGGATCCGGATCAGCGGGCATGGCTGGAAATATCATATTAGGTGGATTAATAGGGGTTGCTGTCGACTCTTCAACAGGAGCGATGAATGATTTATTCCCGAATCCACTGGTTGTGACACTAATACCAATAGAAGAAGAGTAAAACAAAATCACCTTTAATGGTGTGTCCAAAAATTTAACTAATAAAAGGGGGATTTAATCATGAGTAAAAAATTTATAGCTGCGTTACTATCTTTTCTGTTTATAACAGGTTGTTCAACTACCTCTGTAATCGAGGTGGTAAATCCAGATTTATTAGATGGTGAGATTGCAGTTGCTAATGTCACAGTAAGTAATGCCACGGGGGAAGCTTTTGATATAGATATCGAATCTATGCTTACAAAAGGTTTATTAGATGAGTTGAGTAATCAATCAATTCTTGACGAGACTGGTGGTAAATTTAATCTAGACGTTTCCATTGTGCAATATGAAAAAGGA
>CACJVE010000025.1 GCA_902596775.1 uncultured SAR92 cluster bacterium | reverse complement strand
AGCTGCTATAAGTTTTCACCTACTAAAGAACGAGTATAGAAATATTTTGAAATCCAGATTCGTTGAGAATAGCTGATTGTAGCTTACTCATAATTCCATCTTTGCAGTAAAGAGCGTAGTGCACATTCCTATCCAAAATATTTAAATTTTTTCTCAAAGCAAAATAGGGAATATTGATAACTTCAAACTCTGTTGTCTTAAGTTGTGAGATCGCAGTTTCTTCAGGATGACGCAAATCAATAATCTTTATTTCAGAGCATTTAGAATTGGAATCCCTTAATTCTTTTAGGTTGAAGCATTGAAAGTTTAGATTTTCTGTCATTTAAACCCGCCCTAATTTACGCACTAATTTAATGCGTTTTATTCGAAATTGCACCAATACAGATCACATGTAGAATTATGCTCTCACATTCTAAAACGTAACTTGTTGATTTTATTGTCACCTTTCCTTGGCTTCAATTAATAGTTGATTGGCATGGCAATTGCACCTATTTAACCCATGTGTGTGTACACATCAGCTACTGCCCAATCGAATCTGAAAGAGTATACAAACTTTTGACTTTGGTCACCGGGCTAATTCTAAACAATAGATTAACGATGTAAATGGAGCAATAAAATAATGAAGACAAAACTAGAATATATTTGGTTGGATGGTTACGAGCCAACTCAAAGTTTAAGAAGCAAAACAAGAATTGAATCTGATTTTGGGGGAACCTTGGAAGAGTGCCCTATGTGGTCCTTTGATGGAAGCTCGACTGAACAGGCGCCGGGAAATGCGTCTGATTGTTTATTGAAGCCCGTCGCTATCTTCCCAGACCCTGATAGAGTTAATGCATACTTAGTCATGACAGAAGTTTTGAATGCTGATGGAACTCCACATGCGAGTAATGGTAGGTCAACCATTGATGATGACGATAATGATTTTTGGTTTGGATTTGAGCAGGAATATTTCTTGATGGATGTCGATACCAAGCTTCCTCCTGGGTTTCCTACAAATGGTTATCCAGGGCCTCAAGGGCCATACTATTGCTCGGTTGGAGCTTCAAATGCTCATGGCAGAGGATGTGTTGAAGAGCATTTGGATCTGTGTCTTGAGGCAGGCATTAATGTTGAAGGAATAAACGCTGAGGTCGCCGCAGGACAATGGGAATTTCAGGTGTTTGCGAAAGGTGCAAAAGCAGCAGGCGATGAAACCTGGGTTGCTCGATATATCTTAGAAAGGACGGGTGAGAAGTATGGTTTCTCGATTGATTATCATCCTAAGCCGTTCGGTAAGTTAGATTGGAACGGTTCAGGAATGCATGCTAATTTTTCAAATGAAGTAATGAGGACTTGTGGAGATGAATCCGTTTTCAATAGCATTTGTGACAACTTCGGTAAGCATATCGATCGGCACATGAGTGTTTATGGCGCCTACAATGAACAGAGGCTTACAGGAGAGCATGAAACACAAGCCTACGATCAATTTAGTTATGGTGTTTCAGATCGAGGAGCCTCGATTAGAATTCCTGTTGGTACTGTAGAAAATGGTTGGAAAGGCAGACTTGAAGATAGAAGAACAGCTTCTAACGCAGATCCCTACAAAGTTGCTGCGGCTATCATTAAAACCACGAAAGAAGCTTTATAATTATCAAGAATAAGATGCGCGGCTTTAGCCTTGCATAATGTTGTGATGGTTTGTTTCGCAAAAGTAGTTTTTTAGTGCATAATGTTCTTTATGCACTAAAAAGGTGCGCCTATGATTTTGAGGGCTCTCCTCCAGTTACTATGCTGGGCTTGAGAATTAAGTGATTGCTGTACAAACAACTGAAGAAACGATGCTTACAAAAATAAATAATGTGCACGAGACTCTGCTCGATAACCTAAACGGTGCGGTCTTTCTCACTGATCTTGATTTATCTATAGTTTATGCAAATTCAGCAGCGGAGTCTCTGTTTCAAATTGCTCGATCGAAATTATGTTCCATTTCTGTCTTCGAGTTACTAGAGGACAAGGTGGGATGTAGTAAGACTTTGTCGGACTTATTAGACTCAGGTACACCTCACACGAGACGTCATGAAAAGATAAGTTCTAAGCTATCGGGAAAAGCATCAAAAGTAGATTGTTTTTTTACGCCGGTTGAAGTTAACCAAAGTAAAAGACTCCTGATCGAAATGCATCCTATTGATCATTTTGTAAGAATAAACAGAGAGCATGCTCTTTTGTCCGCTCAGGATACGTCTAAGAACCTTGTGAGAGGTTTGGCGCATGAGATTAAAAATCCTCTTGGCGGTATTCGCGGTGCAGCTCAACTTTTGGATCAAGAGATAATTCAGTTTGGTATGGATGAGGAGTGTCGAGAGTTAACAAAAATAATTACTACGGAAACTGATCGATTGAAGGATTTGGTCGATAAGTTATTGGAGCCTCATCACACACTCAAATACCGAAGGGTAAATATACATGAGGTTACCGAGCATGTAGCTAGTCTTCTTGAGGCGGAAACTCACGGTAAATTTATGTTTGTCAGAGATTATGATCCGAGTATACCAGAGCTTCATGGTGATAAATCACAACTGATACAAGCGGTATTGAATATTGCACGAAATGCTCTACAAGCTGTGTTTGAGTGTGATTCTATAGATCCACAAATTAAAATAAAAACAAGAGTACAAAGGAATTACACGATTTTAGATAATAGGTATCGGTTTGTTTGTCGCTTGGACATTATTGATAATGGGCCAGGTGTCTCTCAAGATATGACAGACCAGATTTTCTTTCCTTTAGTTAGCAAGCGAAGTGGTGGCACAGGTCTTGGTCTGACTATCGCTCAGACTGCAATAACAAGGCATAAGGGAGCGATAGAATGCTCATCAGAACCAGGAGACACCATATTTTCTATCTATTTGCCGCTAGGAGAATAAAATGAATCATGAATCGGTTATTTGGATAGCAGAGGATGATCGCTCGCTCAGGTGGGTTATGGAGAAAGCCCTAGTAAAGGGTGATATGCATGTTAAGGCCTTTGAAAGTGGTGATGAGCTTTTAAAATTTTTAGAATTTTCATCTCCGGATGTCATCATTTCAGACATTCGTATGCCTGGTATTGACGGATTAGAGCTACTTTCCAAGATCCATGAGAAAAATTCGAATATTCCTGTCATTATTACAACTGCTCATTCAGACCTTGATAGCGCAGTATCTGCATACAAAGGAGGCGCATTTGAGTATCTGCCTAAGCCTTTTGATTTATCTGAACTAGTTGATGTTACCCAAAGAGCGTTAACTTTGGCGTTGGAGAGTAGGGTTGAAATTCATGAAGAGACTATTATTGAAAATGCGCCTGAAATCATCGGAGAAGCTCCTGCAATGCAGGAGGTTTTTAGGGCAATAGGAAGGCTATCTAATTCTAATATTACTGTTCTAATAAATGGCGACTCTGGGACTGGTAAAGAGCTAGTGGCTCATGCTTTGCACAAGCATAGTCCCAGAAAGCAGTCAAAATTTATAGCTCTGAATGTCGCTGCAATCCCGAAGGATTTAATTGAATCAGAGTTATTCGGGCACGAAAAAGGAGCCTTTACTGGCGCTTCTCAGCGAAGGGAGGGCAGGTTTGAGCAGGCGGATGGTGGGACGTTATTTCTTGATGAGATTGGAGATATGCCTTCTGAGGCTCAGACAAGGTTGTTGCGAGTTTTAGCAGATGGAGAGTTCTATCGAGTGGGAGGACGCACTCCAATTAAAGTTGATGTTAGAATAATAGCTGCGACCCACCAAAACCTTGAAAAACTCGTTAGTGAGAATGCATTCAGAGAGGATCTTTTCCATCGTATAAATGTGATTCGCGTTCATGTTCCTAAGTTGTCTGAAAGAAAGGAGGATATTCCTCAATTAGCGAAGCATTTTTTCCTACTAGCTGCTAGTGAGTTAGATATGGAGCCCAAATTTCTATCGCGTGATGTTACTTCGCTTTTCTCAACTCTTGAATGGCCTGGGAATGTAAGAGAACTTGAGAATATGTGTCGCTGGTTGACTGTTATGGCGGCTGGGCGTGAGGTACTTCTTTCAGATCTGCCGCCTGAAATAAGACCAGAAAGTGGAGAAGTCGTAGAGCAGAACTTTAGTAATTGGAAACTTGGACTGAAGACATGGGCGGAAAAAGAGTTGTCGGAGGGAAATAAAAATATTCTCAGTAAAGCCGTCCCGGACTTCGAAAAGACAATGATTGAGCTGGCTCTGTCCCACACAAATGGCCGAAAAAGAGACGCCTCGGTGTTGCTTGGCTGGGGCAGAAATACGCTAACAAGAAAACTTCAAGAATATGATTTGGAGTCAGGCTGATTATGACCCACAATTAGTGGGTCGTCTCTGAACCCTCTGGCGCGTCTTTGCCCTCCTCTTCGGCTTGTTTGAGAGCAGATGCAAAAAGTGCATCAAAATTAATGGGCGGGAGCATAAGAGCTGGAAAGGATCCTTTGGAAAGAACACTATCAACGGCCTCTCTTGCATACGGGAACAGGATGTTTGGGCATGTTGTATTAATGACGTGAGTAATTTGCTTGGGATCGAGGCCCTTTATTGCAAAAATTCCGGCCTGCTTTACTTCTAGTATGTAAATCGTGTCTTCGCCATCCGTAACAGTAAGCGTTAACCGAAGCGCCACTTCATAAAGGTCGTTTTCGAGCTTTGTGTTCTTCGTATTTAAATCTTGATTAACTTTTGGTTGCCATTGCTTTTGAAAAACTGATGGCCCCATAGGTGTTTCGAAGGATAGATCTTTTAGATATATTCTTTGTATCGCAAATACTGGCCCTGATTCTTCAGTCGTCGCGGCTTCGCTAGTTGTTATATTTTCTTCAGCCATTTAATCACCTCTAAAATTTTTTATGAGTTATTTTGTCCCGCCACTGTTGGCATGCTCTGTGATGTCCACTCACTCATGCCTCCACCCAGACGTCTTACATTGAAGCCATCTTTGCTGAGGAGCTTTCCGATAGAGCCAGTATGCTGACCCATCTGATCAACTAATACGATTACTTTAGTTCTATGCTTTTCAAGTTCACTGATACGAGTTGGCATTTTGGTATGAGGAATGTTCACTGCTCCAAAGATATGCCCAATTGCGTAGTCGGCACCTTCTCTTACGTCGACAAGAACCGCTTCTTTATTATTCATCATTGTAACAAGCGCTGAATTGGATATCTTCTTACCGCTTTTTACTGACTCTGTGTATAGAAATAAAAAGGCGAATGTTAAAAAAGAGCACGCTAGGATCCATTGTTCGCTCAAAAAGGCAAAAAAGTTGCTCATAATCCTATACTTTACCCGTGGTTTCTCAGTATTCGCGCGAATTATACACGCGAAATACTGTCTTAGAAATGGCACAGCCACTTGTCAGTCGAATAAATCCCAAACAGGTTTGATTGATGGTGAAATTGATGGACATTTTCCTAATAATGAATAGTTTTTATTTGAAAAATGGAAGTCAGATCCTTGTGAGCCAACCAGATCATACTTTATTGCACAGTTTGTCAGTTTGTCAGTCATCTCTTGCGTTTGAAAGCCAGATATTATCTCGATACCTCGGCCACCAAAGGATTTAAATTCTTCAAGTAATTCGATCAGTTTGGTATTTGTGAATTTATAGGCTAGTGGATGCGCTAAGACTGCTACACCGCCGGCGTCATTGATTAGCTCCACTGCTACCTTAATTTCCATCCACTCAAATTTCACGTCTCCAACTTTCCCTTTCCCCAAATATTTCTTAAATGCATCATCTGAGCTTTTTGCAACTCCACACTCTACGAGATATTGAGCAAAATGAGGTCTTCCCAAGTTTTGGTCGGCATACTTTAAGGCGCCATCTAAACTGTTTTTTATACCCAGTTTCTCAAGTGCTTTGCTGATTTTCTCTCCTCGCTTAAGCCTTTGATTTACAACATCTTTTATGGTGTTTATGAAAATTTGGTTTGATATATTTACATCTAATCCAAGAACATGTATTGTCTTGTTATTCCATGAGCAGGAGATTTCAATTCCTGGGATTAGTTTCAGCGATCTGGGTAGCTTATTTATCAAAGCGTACGCAGAGATAGTGTCATGGTCTGTTATTGAAAGCATATCCACACCATTTTCCATCGCAAGATCTATTAATTGTTGAGGTGCAAGAAGACCATCAGATTGGTTAGTGTGTGCGTGTAAATCGATATTCATAAGCGTACATAAGCCAGATATGAGTGAATTATAAGGTTATTTAGAGAAAAATTTCGCTTAAAATAAGATTTATAGCGAATTCGACTCTTAGGAATTAAGTTTGGAAGAAAAGTGGAGTGTCTACATCATTCAATCTGACGATAATTCTTTGTATACAGGAATTTCTAAAAACCCCTCTCGAAGATTCGAAGAGCATAAGAACAAAAATAAAGGCGCAAAATTCTTTCGCGCGCGAGTGCCTATCAAAATTGTTTATACAGAATCAGGCCATACTAGAAGTAGCGCATTGATCCGTGAGGCTGCAATTAAAAAGCTTTCTAGAGTAGAAAAACTGAATCTTATTAATGTATAGTTGTATATACATTTAATTGTATAATAAAAATATAAACTTCTGTTAAAATTGAAAAAATTGATTATTTAGTTAATTATTATTAACTTTTAATATATTTGTATATACAATTAGTAACATGCAAACGCCTAGATATTTAGTAATCAAACAATTTATAGAAAATAAAATAAATAGTGGTCTATGGAAGCCAGGATCAAGAGTTCCTTCTGAAGCTGAACTCACACTTGAGTTTGCAGTAAGCAGAATGACAGCTCGGCGAGCGCTTTCCGAGTTAGATAACGATGGCCTTATAAGTCGTTCAGCAGGGAAGGGTTCTTTTGTAAGTTCAAAGAGCGAGGGTTTCACCAAAATAAAACTACCTAAGGTTGATAATGATTTTTTAGCTAGCTCTGATACTTACTTTCGCATACTAGCTTTAGATACTGTCATGTCAGATTTTGAGACCATGCGTGATATGAAAGTGAATGAAGAGGAGGAAATCGCAAAAGGGGTGTTTCTATTTTTTAATCAGAAGACTCCGATTAAATTACTATATGTCTATGCTAAATTGGGTGTTCATTCTGCTTTTTTAAAACAAAAATTCTCTAAAATAACCCCAGAGGGTTACTTAGAATGGAGTTTGCCACCAGATTTGGTAAACAAAAACATACAAGCCGTTATGCTTGGTGATAACGAAAAAAGTTATTTAATAGACTATATCAGCTCTGAACAGGCAAGTTTACTTGTCAAAGAGCGCCGACTTTTAAAGAGTGAGATTACAAGTGTCTGTTATTCATACTATTTAGATCCACATCTTACATTCGGAGACTGGTAGTCGGAAAGATTATGTAATGATTCCAGGAGTTGGGTTCTGTTTCCCAGGTACAACGATTTGTGACGCTTGGTCACGACGCATTTTTTCGAGTTCTTCCATTGTCTCTTTCACTGCAATTTCTGATTTTGCGGAGAAATCATTGGCCGCCTCACCGATTGTTGTTCCCTCTAATTCAAAGTTTATAGGTATAGGACCCATGCCCGTCATTATTTGTGCAGATCCATAGAATAATATTTTGCGATTTGTATCAACTGAACCGTCTGCTTTAACTGGAGTGAGCTGGCGTATCGAACCAACACTTTGGTCTGTGAACGCTTGTTCTTGGTACAAATTCTCTGAATCCATTTTGTTTTTTGATGAGTCCATATTGATACGCCTTATTTGTTAATGATTCTAGTTTATCGCAAATAATAAAAAAGACCTCACTTGAATAGATGTAAGATATGAATTCTGTCGTTGACACTGTCGTAAAAGTTACAAAAATTTGTAATATTTTTGTAATGTCGGTGTAATTTAATAGTAACTTACTACTCTTGGCTTAGTGGCATGGCACAACAAAGTATTTTAGTAATTGATGATGAGCCAGCGATAAGGGACATGCTGAATACAGCTCTCGATGCTGCGGGATTTCAAGTTAAATTAGCGGAAGATGCTAAGCAGGCATACCCTATTATTATTGATACTCCGCCTGATCTCATTTTACTTGATTGGATGATGCCTGGTACCAGCGGCATTGAATTTTTGCGTAAGCTTCGACGTGAAGAAATAAATATTAACATTCCTGTCATTATGCTGACCGCAAAGGTTGAGGAAACAAGCAAAATCTCTGGTTTAGATTCAGGAGCCGACGATTACATCGCAAAACCATTCTCACCTAGAGAGCTTGTATCCAGAGTAAAGGCAGTTCTTCGAAGAACCTCAGGCAAAAATTTGAAAGATGTTATAAAGGTAGATGCCCTGACGTTTGACCCCATAAGTCATCGAGTAAGTATTAATGACCAATCGATTCCTTTGGGTCCGACAGAATACAAACTTCTTCAGTTTTTCCTTACACATCAAGAGCGTGTGTATACTAGAGATCAAATTCTTGATTACGTTTGGGGACGAAATGTTTATTTGGATGAAAGGACTGTCGACGTTCATATAAGACGCCTGCGAAAAGCAATTTCTATTGCAGGACAAGACAACTATGTGCAGACTGTGAGGGGAGCTGGGTATAGATTTTCTACCCAAGTAAATACATAGTTTTAGAGTGACATAGTTGCGCCCAGGATTACGCGAAGAAATTTGGCGAGCTACTCGTATTTTCGTTGTAGCGTCATTATTTGGTTGGGGCATGAATTTATTTCTTGAATTCATTCTCTTTGCGTCACTTTTATACCTTATTTGGTCATTTAGACGGGTGGTAAAAATCTTTCAGTGGGTAGATGATGGGATGCGAGGTATCCCGCCAAGTGGCAGCGGTATCTGGGGTGATTTCTCAGATATGCTCAATCGTCAGAAAAGAAGGCATAAAAAAGCTCAAGAGAAATTATCGTCAGCAGTAAGACGAATCATGGAAGTGGTTGAATCCATAGATGATGGAATAATGATTCTTAATTCTGACAGAACCGTTGACTCTTGGAATAAAGCCGCGACAAAATTTCTTGGACTTAGAAAAAATGATAGGGGAGTGCCTATTTTTAATCTGATTAGAGACCCTGATTTTGTAGCCTATTTATCAAGCCCCGAATCACAAGAACCAATTGAGATAGTCTTACCAGATAGCATAGAAAAAACTCTGCAAATTTCTGCATCATTGATTGGTAAAGAAGATATTGTTGTAGTGATTACTGATATCACGAAGTTTTCTACAATTGATAGGATTAAATCTGAATTTGTGAGTAATGTATCACATGAGTTAAGGACTCCCCTCACTGTTTTTAGAGGTTACTTGGAATCTTTTGAAGACAAAGCCGACAAATCATCTTCAGAAAAACTAGCAATATCGCACATGCTAAAACAAGTGTATCGTATGGAGTCTCTTGCGAACGACCTTACAACACTTTCGTCTATGGAGGAGGCTGGTAGCAAGGTCCCATTGGAGAAATTTAAACTAAATGAATTAATAACTGAAATAGTAACCGAGGCTAAAAAGCTTGGAAATAAGCAGCATATTTTTACTTTGGATTTGATCTCTTGTGATTTTGTCGGAGATTTGGATGGTGTTCGAGCAGCTCTGGGAAATATTATTTTTAATGCAGTGAGACATAATCCTGAGGGAGTCAACGTCAACATTAGTCTTGATAAGGAAGGTGAGGGTTTTCTTGTTTTGGTTTCAGATGATGGTGTGGGTCTAGATAGAGACGATATCCCCAGATTAACAGAGAGATTTTTTAGAGGAGACAGAAGTAGAAACTTTGGAAGTGGTGGTAGTGGCTTGGGTTTAGCTATTGCCAAGCATGCAATCAACAGATCTCAGGGTACGCTAGAAGTCCAAGGTAATCTTGGTGAAGGTGCATTATTTAAAGTTTGGCTACCTAATCAAAGTTAATACTTGTTATTAGGTCGGCCTTGTTCGAGGTGCACTTTTGTTTGCGAATGCCTCTAGTCGGGCATTCGACTCTGGTTGCGTATTAACGATTCCCGCAACAACAGCCTCCGAGTATGCGGCATCTAAAGCGGACATATTTTGCATGTGGCTGATTGCTGAGCATATAGCAAAATTTGATAATGCAGGATTTTCAGCTGCGGCACGCGCTACTTTCATCGCCGTATCCTCACTATCTTCAACAAGGTACTGACATAAGCCAACATCTACCGCTTCCTGCTGTTTATAAACACGGCCTGTTAGCATCATATCGATCATTCTTGCTTTGCCCACCAAATCAGCGACACGAATAGTCGCTCCTCCACCGGTGAATAACCCTCTTTGACCTTCTGGAAGTGCAAAGTAAGTAGTTTGATCAGCAACACGAACATGAGCAGAGGACGCTAATTCTAGTCCCCCTCCAACAACGGCGCCCTTTAACGCCGCAATAATCGGTACGCCACCATACTCCATTTTATTGAACGCTTCATGCCATCTAAGGCAAATATGCATGAATTCTTCAGGTCGTCTTTGCTCATTATGATGTTCAATTAAATCAAGTCCCGCACAAAAATGATCTCCTTCTGCCCTCAAAACTATCGCTCTTGCTCCCATTCGTGGAAGTTTTGAAAAAACTTCAATTAATTCTTCAATCGTTTGCGCATTTAGTGCGTTGCGTTTTTTTGCTCGAGAGAGCACTACTTGCACAATCCCACTTTCATCAGCAGAAAGCGTAAGATTTTCAATGTCAAAGTTAGCGATGTTTTCGAGCATGATTTTTCCTTGTTACTAACAGAAGATAAACACTGTCTTCATTATAAGTTCTTAATTTTTTGAGTCTAGGAGAATGTTATTAGGATTAGCCAGCTTTTGCGCGCGTTCGAAGTTCATATTTTTGTATTTTGCCCGTTGCGGTTTTCGGTAATTCGCAAAATACAACTTTTTTAGGCCTTTTAAATCCAGCAAGGTGTTGCCGACAAAATAACTCTACCTCATCTTCAGATAACGACTTACCTTCAATTAATTCTATAAATGCACAAGGGACTTCTCCCCATTTTTCGTCTGATATTGCGACAACTGCAGCTAGCGATACTGATTCATGCTTGTGAAGCACATCCTCTATTTCTACTGAAGAGATGTTCTCGCCACCAGAGATGATGATGTCTTTTAAACGATCTTTTATTTCTATATATCCATCCGGATGCATTACTGCAATATCGCCGGTATGGAACCAACCGTTTTTAAATACAGTTTTTGTATTTTCTAAATCTTTCAGATATCCCTTCATGATTGTATTTCCACGAATAAGAATTTCTCCGGTATGTATACCGTCTTCCTTTACTTGCTCTCCTGATTCGAGATCAACAACTTTTAAACCCGCAGTATGGACCATTCCAACTCCCTGTCTTGCCTTGAGCTTAGCTTTTTGTTCAGTCTGAAAACCATTCCAGCCAACATTCCAAGTGCTCATAACGGTATGTCCGTAAGTTTCTGTGAGTCCATAGACTTGGGTCACGTTGAACCCAAGCTTTTCAATGCCTTGAAGTATGGATGCTGGTGGTGGCGCGCCTGCGGTCATAATTTCTACTGGATGCTGACATTTAAAATCTTTTGCTGCAGGTGAGTTCAGTAACATATTCAATACAATTGGTGCTCCGCCGAAATGAGTTATCTTGTTGGTGATTATTGAATTGAATATTTCTTCAGGCAAAACAACTCGTGTGCAAAAAATTGTCCCCGCTAGTGCCGCCATTGTCCATGCATGACCCCAGCCATTGCAGTGGAAAAGGGGTACGGTATAAAGATATTTAGGATGTTTTGGCAGATTCCAATCTGTGATTGTGCCCATTGACATTAGATATGAGCCTCGGTGATGGTAAACCACTCCTTTCGGTTTGCCCGAGGTGCCTGAAGTGTAGTTTAGACTAATTGCATCCCACTCATCATTTGGAAGCTGCCAGTCAAAATCGGCATCACCACTTCCAATAAATTTGTCATATGTTATGTGGCCTATCGTTTTTGGTTCTCTGGCATTTTGAAAATCTACAATATCTATGACATATAAATCTTTATTTTCTGATAACTTTATTGCGCTCTCAGCTTGAGGTGAGAGTTCAGAATCTATTATGAAGACTGTTGCTTCACTGTGATTTAGAACATAAGCAATAGTTTCTGAATCTAATCGAGTATTAATCGTGTTAAGAACGGCTCCTGACATTGGTACACCGAAGTGTGCCTCGATCATTTCTGGTGTGTTAGCCGAGAGTATTGAAACCGTGTCACCTTTCTTGATGCCAAACTTTGTTAATGCAGAGGCAAGTTTTATCGTCCTATCAAAGAGCTCCCGCCATGAGTACTTAATCTCTCCGTAGACTACAGCGGGATGATTTGGAAATACTTTTGCAGATCTTTCAATAAAGCTCAGCGGCGTAAGCGCTTGGAAATTTGCGTTCGCTTTATCGAATTTGTCATATTCTTTTTTGGTCATATGCGCCTTTTAGAGCATCAGTCGTCGTTATGAGATTATCACAGATCAATGTTGATTATGAATCAATTCTTCAGGGATTTGGTTCGTAAGAGAGATCAAAGAAACTGGTCCTTAATTCCCGACTATCCTATGTTGTGTTTGCTGGATGAATAAAAGTCTTCGTCATAATAGTTTAATAGTCGTATGGCAACGTAAAAATAAAAGGTCTATGTATGAATCATTATAGAACCATCTGGATTTCAGACGTCCATCTGGGCTCCTTAAACTGCAATGCGACAGTTTTGCTGGATTTTCTTAAATATAATAATGCTGAAAAAATTTATCTGGTTGGAGACATCATCGACGGATGGATGTTAAAAAAGAAATGGTATTGGCCACAAGAACACAATGATGTGATTCAAAAGTTATTGCGAAAGGCCAGAAACGGTGCAAGTTTAATATATATTCCTGGCAATCATGATGAGGGTGTAAGACAGTTTGTTGGGTTGTCTTTCGGTGAAATATCTATTAAACGAGACGACATTCACATGACGTTGCAAGGTGAGAAGCTTTGGGTGACTCATGGTGATCAGATGGATCCCGTTATGTTTAGTTCAAAGTGGGCCTCAAAATTAGGCGACTTTCTCTATGGAATTGTTACTTTTGCAAGCAGAATAATTCATAAAATGAGGCAAATAATAGGTTATGATTACTGGTCACTTTCGACTTATTTGAAAGGGAAAGCAAAAAATGCTGTCAGGTATGTACAGCGTTTCGAGAGACTTATGGCGGATGAGGCCGAGAGAAAAGGTCATGTGGGTTTGGTTTGTGGGCACATTCATCAACCGGCAAAGAAGATTATTGGTGGTATCCAATACTATAATACAGGTGACTGGGTTGATAGCGGTTCTGTACTGGTAGAAAAAAATTCTGGAGAAATTGAGCTTGTTTATTGGAAGATACTATAACTCATCGCCAATGAGACGCACTTACAGGCCAGCCCAAACCAGCCGTAATAAGTATGAAATATTTCTGTCATAACCTCTTTCCTGTTAGGTAAAGAATTACACTTTCTGAAAGTTTGGAGAAACATATATGCGATCAATTATGTCAATTTGCTCAGTACTCAGTGTTCTTTTGAGTACATTGCTCAGTTCCTATGCATTGTCACGAGATGGAATTCAAGTAGTAGGCTCGTCAACGGTCTATCCCTTTTCTACAGTTGTTGCTGAGAGATACGGACGGTCAAGTGGCAGTTTGACTCCTACCATTGAATCTACTGGATCTGGTGGCGGGATGAAGCTCTTTTGCTCTGGAATTGGAGTCAACCACCCAGATATTACAAACTCATCTCGGAGAATGAAAAAATCAGAGTTTAAGAGGTGTATGGAGAATGGTGTCGAGGAAATTATAGAAGTTCATATCGGATATGATGGGATTGTTATTGCTAATGCATTAGGGGCTACAGAACTAAACATATCTCGAAAAGATCTGTTTCTTGCGCTTGCTGAGATGGTTCCAACTGAAAAAGAGGGAGAGTTGATAGAAAATCCATACACTTCTTGGAAAGAGGTGAATTCAGACTTACCAGATCTTGAGATCGAGGTTTTAGGACCTCCCCCAACCTCAGGGACTCGAGACGCATTTGCTGAATTAGGATTAGAGGGAGGATGTAAAACCTTCGATTGGATTGCGAAACTAAAAAAGTCTGATAAAAATTCATATAAACGAGTATGTCATACTATAAGAGAAGACGGACGTTACATCGAGGCCGGCGAGAATGATAACTTAATCGTCCAAAAATTAAATGCGAATCCTGATGCACTTGGTATTTTTGGATTCAGTTTTCTTGACCAAAACGCTGACAAAGTAAAAGCATCTAAAATTGAATCAATCGACCCAACTTTTGATTCCATTGCTGACAAATCCTACTCAATATCCAGACCTCTGTATTTCTATGTTAAAAAAGCTCATGTAGGAGTTGTTCCAGGAATACAGGGATTTCTTCGAGAATTTACAAGCGAAAGGGCTTGGGGCGAGGACGGATATCTTGCTGATAAAGGAATGATACCTCTTCCAGAGGAGGAAAGATTTTTGGCAGCAAAGAACACAAGAAGTTTGATCGCAATGACTGGTAAAGAACCGTTGCAATAAGCTTTTTAGTCTGACAAAGTAGATCCTGAAAATTTCAGGATCTACTTTACTAAAGGAATACACGTTATCTAAAGGAATACACGCTATGCAAATTAGTACGCTCGTACTCCTTTTACTTCTTATATCAGTATTCGCTTTCTACACGAGTCAAAATCGATCAATATCTGTCGCGAGCAAACTCGGAGGGATAAGATCTTTACCCTCATTGCCTAGCTATTACGGTGCATACTCTGTTTTATTAACATTAATACCTGTATCAATATTTTTAACTATTTGGATATCTCTGGATCAGATAGTCATTGAAAGACTAGTTGTGGATAAGATTCCTCAGGAGTTTGTGCCCTCGAAATCCTCTGATTATGACCTTATGATCAACAGAATCACAAGTATATCTGAGGGAATTATTTATGCTGATTCGGTTTTAGCTTGGCAACTTGATGCTGCTTCGCTCATGCAAAAATTCGAAGCTATTTCTCGTTGGTCGATAACTGTAATCTCCATATTGATGGCGGCATTGTGTCTGTATTTGGCAACTCAAAAAGTTTCTGTAAATTTCAATGCAAGACCCGTGGTCGAGAATGTTGTGGAGAGAATTCTTTTAGTCTCTGCCTGTGTTGCAATTTTTACAACTATTGGGATTATTTTTTCTGTTTTGTTTGAATCAATTCAGTTTTTTCAAAAAGTTCCCTTTTTTGATTTTGTCTTTGGGTTGGAATGGAGTCCGCAAACGGCAATTAGAGAAGATCAGGTTGGCTCATCTGGAAGTTTTGGTGCGGTACCATTATTTGTCGGCACGATTCTAATATCGCTTGTAGCGATGATAATTGCAGTCCCAATCGGGTTAATGTCTGCAATATATTTATCTGAATATGCAAGTTTGAATGTAAGAACAATTGCAAAACCTGCCTTAGAAATTTTAGCGGGAATCCCAACGGTCGTTTATGGATTCTTCGCAGCAATTACGGTAGCACCAGTACTTAGAGACTTTGGAGAAAGTGTTGGGCTTGATATCGCATCAGAAAGTGCGCTTGCAGCAGGTGCAGTGATGGGAATTATGATCATTCCATTCATTTCGTCGATTGCAGATGATGTTATAAGCGCAGTTCCTCAAAGTATGAGGGATGGTTCTCTTGCGATGGGAGCTACGCGTTCAGAAACTGTGAAACGAGTTGTCATACCTGCAGCTTTGCCGGGAATTGTAGGAGGTATTTTACTTGCAATGTCTAGAGCGATTGGCGAGACCATGATTGTAGTTATGGCTGCTGGGCTAGCAGCGAATCTAACTGTCAATCCACTGGATGCCGTTACGACTGTCACTGTTCAAATAGTAACGCTGTTAACAGGTGATCAGGAATTTGATAGCGCTAAAACACTCGCGGCATTTGCTTTGGGATTGATGTTATTTGTTGTGACCTTGATACTAAATATATTTGCATTACAGATAGTGAAGAAATATAGAGAACAATATGAGTAAAGATAATCGCGCTCTAATAAAACAATCTCTCAAGAGACGAAATAGGGCTGAGAGGAACTTCCAGTGGTTTGGCAAATTAGGAGTAGCGCTTGGTCTTGCAGCAGTGGTCCTTTTGTTTGTGGATATTATTTCTAAAGGATCTGGCGCTTTTAGAGCAACCTATATTCAGTTAGAAATAGAGTATGATCCAGAAGCTATTGGTATTTTGAATGTAAATGATACTGAAGAATTTATTTTTGCAAATTGGCAGAATTTAGCAAAAAAATCATTGAGAGATCTTTTCCCGGAGGTTGCTAAGCGCGGAGAAAGAAGGAAACTTAATAATTTAGTTAGTGAAGGTACGGGATTCGATTTCAGAGATCAGTTGACCCAGAACCCAAGTTTATGGGGAACTAAAGAGACCCTTTGGATTTTGGCAGATGATGATATCGACACCTATTATAAAAGTTGGCTCGATGATGACCCTTTTTCTGCCAGATTAACTTCAGAGCAAATAAAGTGGATAGATCAACTTCATAGCAAGGGTTTAATAGCTCTTAAATTTAATACAAAGTTCTTTGAACGGGGAGATTCGAGAGAACCCGAGCAGGCAGGTATCAAGGGTGCACTAATAGGCTCGTTTTTTACGCTTATTTTAACTCTATTGATGTCGTTTCCAATGGGAGTTACAGCAGCAATATACTTAGAAGAGTTTGCGCCTAAAAATAAATGGACTGACTTAATTGAAGTAAATATAAATAATTTAGCAGCGGTGCCCTCGATAATTTTTGGATTGTTAGGCCTTGCTATTTTTATAAATTTTTTTGGTATACCCCGGTCAATACCAGTCCTTGGTGCTATTGTTTTGGCGCTTATGACACTACCCACAATAATTATTACCAGTAGAGCCGCTATAAAGTCTGTGCCACCCTCAATCCGAGAAGCTGCACTAGGTGTTGGTGCTTCAAAGTTCCAAACAACATTACATCATGTTTTGCCTCTTTCATTACCCGGCATGTTAACTGGTGCAATTATTGGAATGGCGAGAGCGCTCGGTGAAACTGCTCCCTTGCTAATGATTGGCATGGTTGCTTTTATAGTCGATATTCCTGGAGGCTTTACTGATCCTGCCACAGTTTTGCCTGTGCAAATATTTTTGTGGATAGATAGTCCTGAGAGAGCGTTCGTTGAGAAAACCTCCGCGGCCATTATTATCTTGCTGTCTTTTTTAATGGGTATGAATTTTGTTGCGGTATACTTAAGAAAGCGTTTAGAGAGACGTTGGTAGTTAATAAAGGAGAAAAAATGAGTGATTCAACGCTAAAGCAGGCCGATTCATCGAATAAGTTAAGAGGAAAAGCTTCCGATAAAACTTTTAGTCTTGACCAGCAGTTACATACCTCTGAGAGTTATTCAACGATTGGCAAGAATTTAGTTGAGGATGCCAAGATGTCAGTGCGGAATGTCGACGTGTTCTATGGCGATAAACAAGCAATTTTTGATGTCAATATGGACATCAAGAAAAATGAAGTTATTGCGATGATAGGCCCCTCAGGTTGCGGCAAATCAACGTTTTTGCGGACGTTAAATCGTATGAATGACACGATAGAATCTTGCATAGTTACAGGGGATGTGACGATGGATGATGAGAACCTCTACGATCCTAAGCTTGATGTCGTCGAGTTGAGAGCAAGAGTGGGTATGGTTTTCCAAAAACCAAACCCGTTTCCAAAATCTATTTTCGAAAATGTGGCTTACGGTCCAAGACTTCATGGTCTCGCAAATTCAAAAGCGGATTTAGATGATTTAGTTGAAAGCAGTTTAAAAAAGGCGGGTCTTTGGGATGAAGCAAAAGACAGATTGCATCAGCCTGGTACTGGATTGTCAGGTGGTCAGCAGCAAAGATTATGTATAGCTCGAGCAATAGCAATTGAGCCAGAAGTTATTTTAATGGATGAGCCTTGCTCTGCATTAGACCCAATTGCAACCGCTCGGATTGAGGAGTTAATCGAAGAGTTAAGTCAAAATTTTACGATTGCGATTGTTACCCATAGTATGCAACAAGCAGCGAGAGTATCGCATAGAACTGCTTACTTTCATTTGGGTAAGTTAATTGAGGTCAATCCGACTGAAACTGTATTTACTAATCCAGAACATAAATTAACAGAGGCATATATAACTGGGAGATTCGGTTGATCACTGTTTTATGTTATACTTCGATTACCGAGTGGAGATAATATGTTGGAGCTATCTTTTGAAAATCACATCATGACTCAGTTCGATGAAGAATTGGAGGAGATTCGCACCCGTTTGATGGAGATGGGTGGTAAGGTGGAACAACAACTTAAAAATGCCATATTGTCTATCCATAACGGCGATAGTAAATTAGCGCAAGACGTAATCGATCAGGAAAAATTTATTGATCAAATGGAGAAAGACCTCGACGATTCATGTATTTTAGTAATTGCAAGACGGCAACCCGCAGCAAGTGATTTAAGGTTAGTAATGGCTGTTACCAAGGCAGTTAATGATCTGGAGCGGATTGGAGATGAGGCAAAAAAAATAGCGATTCACTCAATTATCTTATCTGGCGAGGATAATAAGAAAAGTGGCTATCCAGAAGTGCGACATATCGGAGCGTCAGTCTCAAAAATGCTCTCTGATGCACTAACTGCATTTGCGAGATTCGATGCAGAAGCTGCGATGAAAACATTTAATCAGGATGTACAGATAGATCTTGACTATAAAACTGCGCTCCGTGAGCTGATGACTTACATGATGGAGGATCCCAAAAGTATCACGCATGTCATAAATATTCTGTGGGCAGTCAGATCTCTTGAGCGGATAGGAGACCATACCAAAAACCTTTGTGAACAGATTGTTTTTGTTGTTCAAGGGAAAGACATTAGACACGATTAATCTAATAATCCAAATAGTAATATTTCTGTAATACAAGTTTCACTCAATCGTCATCTAAGACTGTTTCAATTCTCAATAATAAATTTGAGAATTATTATAATGATGTCGCGTTTCCAAGTTTTTCTTTTCTTATCACTGTTTGTTTTCTCGTCTCTTAGTTTCGCCAACACCTCAATACTTGTGTTTTTGGAAGATGCACCTCTCAAAGATGTAAAGGTCTCCATAGATGGAGAAATCGTAGGCATTACAGATAAGAAAGGAATGATACAAACCAGTGTATCTCCGGGGCCTCACACAGGCTCTCTTGTTTCTGATGACAACGAGGTATCGTTTAATTTTAGTCTCCCAGTTAATGGTGAGATAGAAGTTACAGCAACTTACAGTTTAGATGTCGAGGTTGATACAGAAGTTACGCTAAACGTCTTTGATGAAGGGGAGACTTCATTCGGATTTATCGCCGGCCTAGTGACCTCTGAAGATGGTATGCCTCTCGAAGGCGTAACGATTTCAGACCCTGCCGATGCCATCAAAGCGATTACTGATGAAAATGGCCTCTACTCAATGGAAGCGTCCCGTGGAACATATCGTTTACAGGCGACTCTTGATGGATACGAGACGGGTGAAAGCCCAGACTTGACTGTATTTGCTGGTCTCGGAGTTAACGCAACATTTAAATTAGCAGAAATCTCAAAGGAGTCGTTCTCGGAGCCTTTGACTTCGCAGAAACTCGAGGAAGTTGTTACCCTGGGTGTTTTTAACCCGACGGAAGATGCTGAAAGTCTAGAACGGTATGCGTCTACGATCGTGAGTGCTGTCGATGCAGACCAAATTTCACGTTTTGGTGACAGTGACGTTGCGGCTGTTTTAGGTCGAATCGTCGGATTAAGTGTTGTTGATGATAAATACGCCAATGTCAGAGGGCTTGACGGCAGGTATATATCTACAAAGTTCAACAACATCCTTATGCCGAGTACAGATCCGTTACGGCGAGATGTTCAACTCGATCTTTTCCCCTCAAACATTGTTGATTCAATTCAGGTTCAAAAGTCATTCTCAGCCCCTGAGTTAGCCTCAACAACAGGTGGATCTATCTCTGTTATTACAAAGGGAATGCCAGAAGAAAGAGGTGGAAATCTCTCGGTTTCGATTGGAGCGAATGCTGAGTTTACGGGCGATCCTGTGCAAGGTTATCGAGATAGCATCGGTGAGAAGTGGGGATATGATGCTGGCTTGAGAGATCTTCATACCGGGGTTATTGAGGCAACAAATGGAGGACAAACGCTCACAATTTGTGATCCTGATGTATTAGGTGACCTTTGTACACGTCCTGAAGTTGCCTTAGCTTATGCTCTAACGATGAAGCCTAATTATGATGTTAGATCAATCACTGCGGATCCCGATGTCGGAATAGACGGATCTTATGGTGATGTTACTGACATGTTTGATGGATCTTTAGGGTATTACATTGCGGGGTCATATGGCCGATCAACCAGCTACCGAGGAGACGCACAGCTGACCAATCCAGTAGGATTGGTTGGTCAGTATGACCGGACGAAAGATAATGTTGCAATCTCAGGATATGGATTTGTGGGTTATGAGTTTGACACAGGTAAGTTGTCCTCAAAGACTACCCTTTTGAGATCAACTGATGATGTGACACGTCAGACTTCTGCGCTCGACAACAACGAAGAGAATATCATCGATTCAGTAATTTTAGAATATACCGAGAGGCAATTGTTCTCCCAAAGTTTTGAGGGTGAGCATGACCTAATTTTTAATAATTTCGAAAGCTCACTGAATTGGCGAATTGGTTATTCAGAGACTGATAGATTAGAGCCTGATCGTCGAGGTTATTATGGTCTAGATGGATTTTTAGCGACCTCTTCAGTTCAAAGAAGATGGTCAGACTTAAACGAAGTCAGTCATGACATTGGTTTCGATTATTCATTCTCATTTGATTGGGGATCAGCAAATTACTCGACACTTTCATTTGGTGCACTCATCTCGGAAAAAGACAGAACATTAGATTTGTACAGATTTGGTATACGCCAAGGTAGTAAGTCAATGCCGTTAGATATGTCTGGGGGAGTTGATGAAATTCTATCCATTGTAAACTTCGCCGCAGATCGTTTCAGATTGCGCGGGGCAACTACACCGACAGATTCGTATGAGTCATCGGAGGAAATTGCTGCTTATTATGTGAATATGAATAATGAGATTGGTGATAACTGGATCGCAGAAGTGGGGTTCAGATATGAGGATTTCTCACAGCTTATTCAGTATCCCAATAAGTTGGATAGTTCCAACCTTTTGGAGGCAGATAGCTTTTATCTTGCGTTAAATGTTTCTTATCTTTTCTCTGACGAGCTACAACTAAGACTTGGTTTCAGTCAAACAGTTTCATATCCAGGTTTAATAGAGCGCTCAGATTCACAATCATTTGATCCGACAACAGACGATCCAATATTTGGTTCGCCTAACTTAGTGGTTTCGGAAATTGATAACTTTGATGCGAGACTGGAATACTATTTTGGAGAAGAGAATCGTTTATCGCTCGCTCTCTTTAATAAAAGCATCACAAATCCAATCGAAACGGCCATTGCTGATGCTTCTGGCACCTCTGCCGCTGGAATTACATTTAGAAACCAATTGGGTGCTGATTTGAATGGTATTGAACTTGATTTCTCGATTATTGCCATAGAGGATGACGAAAAAGAGTTGTTCGTTAACGGAAATATTTCGTTCATAGATTCTGAGGTTCAGTTAGGAGCCGTTTCGCTCAGATTAGAAGGAGAGGGTGCCAACGGAAGAAAACTTCAAGGTCAATCCGAGTATTTGGCAAATCTGCAAATTGGTTTTGATCACTTTCCAACATCACAAAAATTTACTTTATTGGCCAACTATTTCGATGATCGTATTTTTAGAGTTGCTCGTGGAGCGGCTCTGGGTCCGATAGTTGAAAAAGGCAGAGCGGTGATTGATGCAAATTATGAAAAGGTTTTTGGTGATAACTGGACTCTAAAGGCAAAGGTAAAGAATCTCACAAATGAACCAGTGACATATATGCAAAATGTCAATGACATAGAATTTTACGAGATGGGAACATCGGTCAATTTTTCCCTGAGTTATTCACTCTGAAAGACCGAAAAATGTGTGTAGTAGAAGTTTGGGTTTGTACCCAATAAAACTTAAAAATAATGTTTAGAAAGGAAGTGAGCATGAGTATTAATAAAATATATATAGGGTTTCTCCTCGCGCTATGTGTCGCAATTACAGGTTGTGATGGCGATGTTGAGAGTATGGGCGATATCACTGTTAACGTCGAGGGTGACGATAATAGTATTATTAACAACAATCAGCCCGATAGCAGTGATGATGAAGAGGATAAAACTGGTCTTTGTGCTGAGGTTGAAGAGGCTGATTTCGTTTCATTCAATGATGATTGTTCTCAGGGTACTGTGACAGGCACTATCGATAGCGACTACACATTCATCGAAGATGTTGACTACATACTTAGTGGTGTTGTCAAAGTCGGCGATGGTAATGTTGAAATCACCAGTCAAACTGAATATGAGTCAATTGTATCGAACGGTGTAACGCTTACTGTAGAACCTGGTGTCGAGGTTAAGGGCACTGCAGATGGAGTTCTACTTGTGACTCGTGGTTCAAAGCTTATGGCAG
>CACJVE010000024.1 GCA_902596775.1 uncultured SAR92 cluster bacterium | reverse complement strand
AAATCAGAACTATCAACGACATCTGGAAGTTTCGGTTTGATTGTGCTTGAAGGCTGGTGTTTTGGTGCAAAACCACAATCTGAGGTAGAGATTAAAAAACCTATCAATGATCTAGAGTGCAATGCGGATCCCGAGGGGATTTATCGTCACTATGTCAATAAATGCCTTGCTGAAGAGTATCAAGCTCTGTTCGCGATGGTTGACTATCTTGTAATGTTAAAGGCACCAAGTTTTAGTTGTGTATTTAAATGGCGCCTAGAGCAAGAAAATAAATTAAGAGACAAAATCGCTATTGCTGATAAAGATGATATCTCAGCATCAGGCATAATGTCTGAAATACAAATAAAGGAATTTATCCAGTATTTTCAGCGAATAACTGAGGCTTGTCTCTCCGAGATGCCCTCTAGAGCGGACTTTCTATACGAACTTTCCGAGAACCGAGACATCAAGTCTCAGTTCTCTAGAGTCAGGGATATTTAAAATACTGGGGTTAGCGATTCTAAACGCGCTTCTATCTGCTCCGAGGATAACGTGGCATTTTCTGCTACAGCACCCTCGATAAGAGAGCTTCCTCTCAATCCAAATAAGTACCGCACAACAATTAACCCGTCTGTAAGGGCGTCAATCTCGCCGTTTCCATCTATATCCGCGAGTTCACCTAGCAACGAGATCCGGGATTCAATCTCATCTGAGGTTTTATATTGCGCATCAGCAGCCACCGTATCTGCGATCAAAGCATCACCTGTCAGTCCAAACATATGACGAAGCATCAGTAAACCATCTGTTAACGCGTCATATTTTTCGTTACCGTCAATATCTATTGACCCTGATGCAGGTGTGCCATTTAAAAACTCCTGAAGGTTAGAGATACCATCGCCGTCGAGATCTCCAGCCGCATCGCTTGGATCGTTTGGATCTAGATCAAACCTCAATTCCCATTCATCAGGCATACCATCACTGTCTGTGTCCTTTGTATATTCTGATTGTAATGGCCATGGATCATTCGCATCATCAACTCCATCATTGTCATCATCTGGATCAGCATTATTTCCAATTCCGTCACCATCTGTATCCAAAGTCTCGGTATTATCGAGAGGGAATGCATCAGCATTGTTAGGAGCCCCATCACCGTCTGAATCATTCGTCGGATCTAACGGCGCATCATCTTCTGCATCTGACACACCATCTCCATCATCATCCGTATCGGCGTTATTTCCAATACCATCACCATCAGTATCAGTTGTTTCAGTTGCATCAAGTGGGAATGCGTCATTAACATCATCAACGCCATCATTATCATCGTCATCATCACACGCATTTCCTACACCGTCACCATCAGTGTCGAGCTGATCACTGTTTGGTGTTGATGCGCAATTATCAAGATCATCTTCTACGCCATCGCCGTCTTTATCAGCTGCAAAGATAAGTGATACAACCGAGTCGTTACTGTTTTCCTTGCCATCATTGAGAACAAAGGTGAATGAATCATTTACCGCCAAATCGGCAATATGTTTGTATGTGATATCAGCACTCAGAGGATCTCCCTGCGCTCGCGCACTGTATGAGGTATCGATCACTTTAAAACCAGTGTATCCATCAGAAACAAATACATATTTGTTATCATTCGATGCAGCCAATCGCCACGGATCTCTCACCGAGGGTGTCGTGCGTACTAAGACAGGATTTTGAGGATCAGTTACGTCTATAGTTTGCAATTCACCGTTACTTGCAGAGGAATATATCATCGATCCATCAGCTGATATCCCTAATCCGAATACAAAATCATTTGCAGGGACATAGCCTAATAATTGGGGTGCACTCGCATCTGAAACGTCTATGATTCGAGTTCCCTCACCTCCATTCGCGACGTATAGAGTGTTACCATCTGCGGATAACCGTAAACTCCTTGCGGTGCCATCGGTTGTTCCATCACCGTCATTATCACCACTTGATACAAAGTCGGTAATCAGAACAGCTTGCGTAGGATCAGAAATGTCATAAATCTTGATATAAGGACCCGATGCAAGGAAAGCAATTTGTTCATCTGGAGATAGGACGATATCCCAAGAGTAAAAACCTGCGGTCCCAACCGAAAAATTCTGGGTTACAATAGTTTTGTCTGAAACATCTATCGATAAAAAGAATTCATACGCCGCAACGTACAGTGTATTACCATCAGCTGATTCAATCATTCCAAGGGGATATGCTGTACCTTCTCTACCAAATCCGCTTCGGATCTCAGGTAATAAGGGATTAGAAACATCAATAACTTGCACACCATATTGAATTGAAGCTAAATATACTGTATTCCCATCATTAGAAATCGCAACATTATATTGTCCCCCATTATCTACAGCATACTGACTTACCAGAATCGGATTCTTTATGTCAGATATATCAAGAACCTTCAAACCGTAGGTGTGATCAGCAAGATATGCATACTTTTGATCAGGCGATATGGCTAATCCTCTTATGCCAGTGTCTCCTCCTAGGAAATACTCAGCTACGACTCCTGATCCTGGCATGTAAGAATGAATCTCTCCACCATCAGGTGCTTGATGTAAAACAAAGTTAGTCGCATCACCATCCGGATCTGAACCCGACAGCACAAAGTCGACAGATTGTCCAAGCTCTAGCTCCACGTCAGGTATTTCGTCAGCATTCGGGCTCTGATTTGGATAATCCCCAAGATTCACTGGTGCTGTAGCATCAGTGCCACTCAGGATAGTATGTCTGAATAATTTTGAACCATTCTCCTCAGTTATAACAAATTCTCCATAATCCCAACCATTTGCGGTGCCAGCAGCGTTGGTGTCAGACATCTCTAGTGCATACCTACCGTCTGCAATACATGCCAATGTATCAAGCGGTGCACCACCTCCATAAATTTCATTATCTGATTCATCTTTTAGACTCCAAGATATTTCAGCAGGTTGTTCACCCTCGAGCACATCAATAATGTACACACCAAGACTACAACTTTCTTTTCGCGCATTTGAATCATCGATTAAGGCTTGAAGATCTGACAACCTCACTTCACCAAAAGAAAGGTCAAGAAGAACTTGAATAACACCTCTATATAAATCCATATTTTCAGAGGCTATATTCTGTAAGCCCAAGACAGAGTTAAGGTCTTCATCAGTGATACTTGCAGCATCTTTTGAAAGCACTGCACTTTTAATCTTATCAAGAGCTTCATTATTTTTATTTACTGAATCACATGCAGCGACTGGAGTAATGTCAACGGTTCCTGCAGATATTGGACCACCGGGCCATCCCGCCTTGTCTGGACAATAGCTAATGTAGTTCAACGCTCTGTTAGTCGAGAAAGAATCAGTTTCCAAGCTAGGTCGGTCTCCTAGGAAACTAACCGCATCAAGTTGGTTAAATGCAAATGCGCTCTTGCCAACAGAGGTCACTCCAGCACCAATCGTTACCCTAGAGACGAAACTTCTCAAGAATGCGTAGTCTCCCACCGATGTTACAGTATCGGGAATCAAAACTATTGGAGAGTTTGACTCAGCGAATGCTGCATCTGATATTGCAGTTACGGGTCTGCCGTTAATTCTCGCAGGAATCTCGATATTTACAGGGCAGGTATTTAAGCATCCCGTTACCGCGATATTGCCATCAGCATCATTCGTGTACGTGTATATACCATTATTAAGCGGCTCTGTGTCAAAGGTAACATCTACCGAAGCGATATTGCTTTGTAGCTCTCCATCTGAGACTTGGAAAGTAAAGGTACCGGTATATCCACTCGGCAAGGTTTCGTCACCCTCATAAACAATTGCCTGTGGCAATTCGTCTCCAGCATTATACGTCGCCTTTTCAAAACCAACAGCTTGTAGTCCACTATTTCCCGAAGCAACGAAAACATTTGTTCCATCCAATCCCACGGCAACACTATATGATGTACCGTTTAATGATAAGTCAGCTATCTGTGTAAGAGTGCCGTTTTGCTCTACTTCAAAAGCTTTAACTCCGACATCGTCTGCCAAGAAAATCTGGCTACCATCCGCTGACACATCAATTTGATAACTATTTCCATCTGTATCCAACTGATAGAACCAAACTGGATTGAGAGGATTAGAAGTTCTATAGACCCGCACTCCAGCTGCAAAATCAGCAAGATAAACATTCTGCCCATCTGGCGCGACCTTCACACCAGATGAGAAGCCCGGTGTAGAGAGGCATTGCACGAGCTCAGGATTTGAAAGCCCATCCGAACCGCTGATATCGATCACGCAAAGTCCATCCAATTGATCTGCTACATATACCGTATTTCCATCTGGAGAAACATCGATTCCGAAGGGAGCCTGTGTGATGACTTGAGAGATTAGTGACGGCAGGCTTGGGATTGAAACATCAATAATTTTAACACTGACTGAATCGGCTACAAAAACCGTTTGCTCATCTGGCGATAAAGCTATATCAACCGCATTTCCATTTGTGTCAATGTCACCCAATATTGAGTATGAGCCACCCTGAACATCCACAATCTTAACACCGCCAAGCGAATCAGCGATAAAAACTGTGCTGTCATCCGATGACAAAGCAATGCCTCTAGAGGATCCAGAATTTCCTGGGTTAACATCAAGACCTCCCTCAGAAAGTGGTGCAGATGGAACACTAACGTCAAATACTATCAATCCCTCGTCACCATCAGCTATAAAAGCCTTGGTTCCATCTGAAGACAAGACGATATCCCGTGATGTCCCTATTGTGTTAGCAGAACCTAGTAATGTAGATATATATCCTTGTCCTAGAATGTTGCCGACATTAGGAGCGTCGATTAATGTGTAAGTTAAAGGGAGTCTTTCAGGATCAAGACCTTGCAAAGTTAGGTCTGTTGTTTGTTCATTCGTAGCAGTTGCCTGAGGAAATGCTATCGGAGCTGTGTTTGACCACTCGCCATCTGTTTCAATTTCAAGAGCAAAGTAATCGATACTACCTCCATCAAGATCGAAACTATCAAGAACACTTAAGACCCAGTCACCTTTTGTTGATTGCTCATTAAAACTAGATAAATTCCCGACGCTAGGTCTTAACACTCCAGAGACGCTCGGTGGATTGGCAGAGCAAACCAGCTCTTCACCCAACTCATCATCAAAAACTACATCGATATCGTCATCACCACCACAGGGTTGATTTAATAACTGAACATTCTGACCAGATGGCCCTTCCATTGTAATGAGCAAATCCTGTGGCCAGGTATGCTGTATACCGAGGTAAACATTTAGATCAGTGATTCTTAAATTCTCGTTAACAGACAACGTTGATGTATATGTTACATCCGTAGTGTTATCTGCAATTTGGACCGGCACATCAAGTGCTCCAAGGTGATTTGGAGTCGTGAAACTATATGCCACACCTGCAGTCCCGCTGCCACAGAAATTTCGTGGTGCAACTCTCCAGTAGTAAGTGGTATTTCTAGTTAAACCTCTTATCTCAGTTGAAGTTCCATCAACGTCACGAGTAAGCAATATGTCAGTGAATGCCTCATCACTTGCAATTTCAATAGTATAGCTCGTTGCATTCGGCTGAGATGCCCACTCCAATGTTGTGAACAACCTGCTTATAACGGACTGATTTTCCGGTCCGTTTAAATTGACTTCTTCAAATTCTTGTCTGGAGAAATTTTGAATCTGATAAGTTAACCTTTGGCTTCTTTCAGGAGAAGTTGCAACTACGTCAATGGCGTAGGTATTGGCTGCTAGATTGTCCGCCGATGAAAATGTTGCGGTTACAGGGGTATTATGTTTTGTCGCAGTCGCTGGATCAAATGTGACCGTCATGCCATCTGGTACATTTTCCGCTGTGAAGGTTGCTATATCCGTGTATTTCGTATTTGTCTCATAGATTATGTTGGAGACAACACTATCACCCTGACAAACCCCATAATCAAGCTCATCAACTGTCAAGACAATATCATCAACAGTGACACTAAAATCTTGAGAGTTAACTGAATAATACACATTTCCCACTGACGACACTTTAATTCTCGCTGATGAGGTCACCACATTAGGCATAGTGACTTCATAACTTCCATTATTTGGAATGCTATTTGGACTCAAGTCATATGGGTACGTCTGACCACCGTCAACTGACATTTTTATGTTCACACTAGAGGTCGAAATAGGCTCTTGATCGGTTCCTGCAACGTTCCATGTTACAGTTCTATCCGATTCAGCAATATAAACATTACCGATGTCCTGAGAGGTTACTTCAAAAACTCCACCATTATCCCAGACGTTAACCGTAGCATTAGTAGCAAGAAGTCCTCCTCCACCCACGGCATTATCTCTAGCGGTCATGCGAAAATCATATGATCTTGGCACCAACGATAGTGTTTCCCAGGTCGCTCCGGGGTATGGATCAGATTGCGTTAACTCACCTGACAAAACTGAGCTCAATCCGGGGAAATAACGCCTATTTCCCTCTGAAGAGGGCAAAATAGAACGGAAGGCGGCTCCAGAGGCGTTATTTGGACCAAAATTACTAGACGTTACCACCCCATCATCAATCTGCTCCCATACATAGGTCAAGGAATCGTCTTCATCGGCATCTGTTGCAGTTGCTTCAAGGTAGAAAGGTGTTCCGATAGGTATTGAATAACTTAAAATGTTGGGTTGCGGGGTGATCACAGGCAAGGAGTTCCCATTATCGGTACTCACATCGCATGTTTGATCAACGAGATAACTGATGGCTTGCACAACACTAACATTGTGATAGTAGTTGTCTGCATAAAAAGCTATATCATCAAAACCTGTTCCTGCGTAGCTCATAATCGTCGTGCCACTAGCAGGTTCCACATTAACACCCGTACCCTCTGAATTGAAAGAATAGGTATGGTTAGCGCCTAATTGGTGTCCTAATTCGTGGGCTACCAAATTTACAAAACGAGAACCCCTCGGCTGACTTGAGGCTGACCAAGCACTACCTTTTCTCGCGCTATTACACACTGAACCAATGGCACCTGCATTCCCACCACCACCAACACCACTAAATAGATGGCCAACATCATAGTTCTCGCTCCCTATTACACTATCTAGATCTTGCTGAAGAGCTGAATTTGCGCCACTCAAAGAATCATCGAAGGGATCAGTATTAGCATCGGTGTAAACGACAAGATCATTGTTAGCAACCAGTTCTACGCGAACTCCAAGATCCGTCTCAGTAATAAAATTCAATCCCGTTAGCAAAGTGTTAATTGCGGATAATCCCGCCTGAACGGTGCCCCCATGATACGAGGTATATTGACCGTTCGCCGCAACTGCAATTCGATAAGTTGATAATGCACTTTCATTGGAGAATCGAGTAAGTCTCGACATGCTATAGATGTCATTAAAAGATTTTTGATGAACTTTTGAATCATAATCGTGATCGTGATCTAAACCCTCATCCTCTAATCCAGTTCCTGTCGAGCAAGTTAGCTTTTCAAGATCTTGAGTATGGTCAAATTCTGTATATGACACATAACGTTGATCATCCTTAGATATTTCATGTATATAGGTTCTGTTACCGGATTCGGTATTAATAACGGTAGCATCAATCCCCAGTGGGGAGGAACTTAAATAAGCTATTATCTGAGGATACTCTGTTGAATATCCCCTAAACGCCGTTATGCCGGGATATTTCAGAGCGAGCTCTGGAGCAAAGTTTGAACGCTCAAAAAAAGTAAACTTTAAAGATCGACCATTCGCAAGTGGAAGATAAACCTCGCCATCATCACCATGTCGAAACTCGGAAGAAAGAGAATTTGAAAAATTTTGATTGTCTAAATTAAAAATAAATGCTGAATGGATATCAATGTTTAATGGAAGAATATCAAAATAATCACTTGCTGGACCTACTTCATTCCAATATTTTGTCTCGCTTACGTCCTTCGTTTCAATCAGATGAAAGTCATCCTCTAACGAATTTGAGAATTGGGTTAATAATAATGATAAAGCCAAAAATGGCCAAATCAGTAGCTTATTTGACGTTCTTTTTTTATTCACAAGTAGCATACCCTTCGAACGGTCTAGAATATCAGTATTTTGCCCGCGGGTACATATGAATCGGGGAAAAATTAGATATGTGTTAACCCCGAAATAAACGATAGTCAATAATTACTATCTCGACAGTAATGAGCTGTTTTAACTATAAAAAGGATGATCGATGATGATCGTGTCAACTCTATCAGGTCCTGTGGAAATTATAGTAATCGGGACTCCCAAAAGACGCTCAAGAAATGACACATACTGCCTTGCATTTTCAGGAAGTTCTTTAAGATTCTGTATCCCTTCAGTCGATGCCCTCCACCCAGGCATTACCTCATAAACAGGAGTTATCTTATCTAAACCGTCCGCATCAGATGGGAAAGAAACTCTGTTCTTTTGTGAGTTCTCATAGCCCACACATATCTTGATTTCATCAAGCTCATCTAGCACATCAAGCTTCGTAAGACAGATCGCACTTAGACTATTAGTTTTGACAGCTTTGTCTAAAGCAACAGCATCAAACCAACCACAGCGCCTTGCACGTCCAGTTGTAGTGCCAAACTCATGACCTTTTTTGGATATTGCTGCACCGACATCACAGAAAAGCTCTGTCGGAAACGGGCCCGAACCGACCCTTGTGGTGTATGCTTTTACAATTCCCACAATTTCATCCATGAAAAGAGGACCAAAGCCTGATCCTGTTATCGAGCTACCTGCAGTTGTATTTGATGACGTTACAAAAGGATATGTACCATGGTCAATATCAAGCAAAGTTCCCTGCGCGCCCTCAAAAAGAATATTCTCACCATTTACTCTTGCTTCATGAATTATCTCTGTAGAATCTACCGTTAATGGCAATATTTGATCTGACCATGCTTTGACTAATTCATATGTTTCAGAAAGATCAAACGTGTCAACTCCATAATACTTTTCTAAAAGAAAGTTATGATAAACCACTACCTCCTCAAGTTTTGGTCTCAGCTTATCGAAATCTTTTAAGTCACTTACTCTGATAGATCTGCGACCAACCTTGTCCTCATACGCCGGCCCAATACCTCTCCCAGTAGTGCCGATTTTGGATGATCCTTTTAACTGCTCTCTGGCCTTGTCTAGTAAAATATGCGTCGGGAGTATAAGTGGGCAAGCATCTGAGACCATTAATCTGTCTCTAACGTTGACACCTGCATCCTCAAGCATTGTTATTTCGGTAAGAAGCGCATCCGGCGCAAGCACTACGCCATTTCCAATCACGCATCTGACATCAGATCTGAGAATTCCTGATGGTACCAGGTGAAGAGCTGTTTTCTTGCCGTCTATTACTAAGGTATGTCCCGCATTATGACCGCCTTGAAACCTAACGACTAGAGACGCTTTATCAGTTAAGAGGTCAACTATTTTTCCTTTGCCCTCATCACCCCATTGAGCACCCAGAATAACTACATTTTTGCCCATAATTTACCCACTATTTGAATTACATAACCCACTTTATCCATTGTAATCCGAAGCTAGTCGATGGCTTGGAAAAGTTCCCAATCCGAGCTAACAAGACGCCCGCTGCGCAGATCTAATTCATATAAACTCTATACAATTTAAGAGGCTCGTTGGAGAGCATCTAACGGTCTTGGCTTATTTAGAACCCTGTTGATTGAGATACTTAAAGAAATCGCTATCAGGCTCTACTAGCATAATGTCGCCTTTGTTAGAGAAAGCTGATTTATACGCAGTCAAGCTCCTCATAAAAGAATAAAATTCTGGATCCTTTTCGTAAGCATCAGCATAAGCCCTGGCAGCCTGGGCGTCACCCTCACCTCTAATTTTCTCAGCATCTCGGTAAGCATTCGCAAGCTCAATTGTCCTCTCTCTGTCCGCAGAGGCTCTAATTTTTTCAGCCCTCTCTTTGCCAGTCGAACGTAGCTCTTGGGCTTCCTTATTTCGCTCCGCAGTCATTCTCCTATAAACTTGATTGCTAACTTCGTCAGGAAGATCAATCTTCTTAACCCTGACATCTACAACCTCGATTCCTAATTCCGATAAAACCGTGCTGTTCAGATCTTCTGTGATATTCTTCATCAACATATCACGTTCACCCGAGACGACCTCCTGCAAAGTTCTAGTACCAAATTGATTTCTTAATCCGTCATTCACACGCCTCGCCAAGCGATTCTCTGCTACACGTTCAACTCCACCTGTCGCTTTGTAGTATGTCTCCACATCAGCAATCTTCCACTTCGCATAGGAATCGACTATTAGACGTTTTTTCTCGATAGTAAAGAAACTTGCCGGCGTCGCATCAACTGTGAGAATTCTCGCATCGAACCTTCGCACATCATCAACAAACGGAATCTTCACATGAATACCGGGCTTTACATCTGCCTCTATCATTTGACCAAAGCGCAACGTAACGCCTCGCTCAACCTCACTAATTACATAGATCGAATTGCCTATCACAACAAATATGAAAAGACCTACTGCTAAACTAACCTTCATTAAAGTACTCATCTTCGCCTCTCCGATTGCACCTGATTTCCTCGTCTTTGAAGCTTTTCAATAACCTCGTTTGCGACTCTGTCAATCATTTCATTATTAGTTTCCGAACCCCGTTGACTGGATGATGCTGGTGCTCCCTGCCCAAGCTTGTCCAAAGGAAGATACAGCATGTTATTACCACCCTCGGTATCCAGTAAAATCTTAGTACTATCGGTCATTACTTGCTCTATTGCATCGATATAAAGTCTCTCTCGTGTAACTTCCGGCGCTCTCGTATATTCTGCAAGAAGGGCAAGAAATCTGTCAGCTTCTCCTTCCGACTTTGAAACCACCTGTGATGAATACCCTTCCGCCTCTTCCCTCAGTCTTTGCGCCTCTCCTCGCGCCTCTGGAATAATTCCATTTGAGTAAGCTTGCGCCTCATTTACAAGTCTTTCCAGATCCTCTCTTGCCTCGATTACATCGTCGTAAGCCGCCTTTACTTCATTAGGCGGGCGGGCATCTTCAATATTAATCTTTACCACATTTATTCCACTAGAATATATATCAAGAAGACTCTGCAGTCTTTCAGCAGTTGCAATCGCTATTTGCTCTCTTTGCGTTGAAATAACACCATCGAGACCCGTGCTTCCAACAACGTGTCTTAGGGCGCTATCAGTTGCCTGCTTTAAGCTTGTTTCTGGTGTCTTTAATCGAAGAACAAAATCTTCAGCGTTAGTGATGTTGTACTGCACAGACAGTGCCACCTCTACGATATTCTCGTCTTGAGTCAGCATGAGACCTCTCGTCGAATACTGCCTCTCTTCTGTAACCCCAATTGTTGTTACAGTATCGATTAGCGGGGGATTCCAATGCAAGCCAGATCCTACTGTATTGTGATATTCTCCAAGACGCAGGATGACAGCTTGCTCTTTCTCATCTACCTGATAAACGCCTCCTAATGCCCATAAAATCAACAATCCAGATAATACGATCGGCAATAGGTTTTTGGCACTTCCCATTCCGCCACCAAAACCAGAACCCTTCCCGCCACCTCTTTTGCCGGTGAATGCGGTCACTTTTTCTTTCAGTCGCTTTAACGCCTCATCAATATCAGGAGGAGCTTGGTCACCTTTTCTGCCTCCCCAAGGATCCTTATCCCCGCCTTGCTCGTTCCATGACATATTTCACTCCGGTTTTAATTGTCATTATTTTTGTAATGCAATAATAGCATCTTTGTTAATATCTAAGCCAATACCTTCTACTTAGTTCTACTCTTCTTCATAATCGAATTTAAACGAAATTTCGGGAGCTTTACGGTCAGTTCGAGCGAACCGTCATCAAAACTTTTCTCGCTCAAGACACAGTTTATGTTGTAAAAAGCTGACCTTAAGAATAAGTCACGTATACCTAGTCTTACGTTCGTCGTAATGTGTTTTAGCGACAACCTCTCAGAAACAATGTCTTTCAACATTTCAATATCCCGCTGACATTTTGCCGATATAGTTATGCGTTCAGGCACACCACTTTTGTTACGCTGGATACCAGCTTTCGGGTCATCTAACAAATCCCTTTTATTGTAAACAAAAATACTTGGAACATCGCTTGCATTTATCTCTTTTAAAACAGAGTTTACTTGGATTATGTCTTCATAATAATCTTCTTTGCTCACATCTATAATGTGCAATATCAAATCTGCAGAAGATACCTCCTCAAGAGTTGAATTAAATGCTTCGACAAGGCCATGCGGCAAATCTCTGATGAAACCGACAGTATCTGAAAATATCACATCCCCAAAGTCATGAAGAGACTTCACTCTTAGTGTTGGATCTAAAGTAGAAAAAAGCATGTCCTTTGCCAGGACATCAGATGAAGTTATTTGATTGAAAATACTTGATTTTCCTGCATTAGTATAACCCACCAACGAAACAAGCGGCGTACCTGACTTTTGTCGCCGGTTACGACCTTGCGCTCTTTGATTAGCAACCTTTAATAGCTTTTTCTCGAGAACAGCAATTCTGTTTCTGACTAACCTACGATCAGATTCTAGCTGAGTTTCTCCCGGCCCCCGCATACCAATGCCACCTTTTTGACGCTTTAAATGAGTCCATCCCCTTATAAGACGAGTTGATAAATGTTGTAATTGTGCTAATTCAACTTGCAGTTTTCCTTCGTGAGTGAGCGCACGCTGAGCAAAAATGTCAAGAATTAACCCTGTCTTATCAAGCACTCGGCATGATAGTGCTGCTTCAAGGTCTCTTTCTTGGCTTGGCGTCAAACTGTTGTTGAAGATAATTACGTCTGCAGCGCACTCCAATATCAGGATTTCTAGTTCTTTTAACTTGCCCAAACCAACAAAATATTTTGAGTTCGGAAAGGCGCGTTTGCCCGTAACTTTTTTTGCCACAGTCACGCCGGCTGCTATTGCCAGATCCACAAATTCCTCGGGAGTACTTCTAGACGGACAAGAGTGTACGTCGAGATCAACTAATAAGGCATTCTCGCCACTCTGTGGTCTTTCAAAAATTTGATCCGCGTAAGCTATAGTATATGACCTTTTTAATACTCCAGGTCTTCATCATCTGAAGTAAGAGGCGATTTGACTGGCTTTGATGGCACTACCGTTGATATCGCATGCTTATAAACCAATTGGCTCACAGTATTTTTTAGAAGAATCACAAACTGATCGAAGGATTCTATTTGCCCCTGAAGTTTTATTCCATTTACCAAGAAAATAGATACTGGGATTCTTTCTTTTCTTAAAGCATTCAGGAATGGATCCTGAAGATTATGTCCTTTAGACATTTTCGAGCTCCTGATAATAAGCGAAGTATTGAAGTAATGATCTGTAAGATTCATAGCAGTCTACAGGCATTATTCTAACCGGCTTCACTACAATAGCAAGTGGTCCGATACTAATTTAGAAACTTTATTTTCAAGTTCTAAACAAGTCAACAACTTACCCTTCTCATCAATATCACAGGTTTGCAAATTAGGCCATTTTCGAAGCCATGTTAACTGCCTCTTAGCCAAATTTCTCGTCGCGCGAATTCCAAGTTCAATTGCACCATCCAAATCTAAGTCACCTGAACACCAATCCCTGAGTTGTCGATAACCAACTGATCTGGATGCGGGTGTATTCAAATCAAGCTCTCCTCTCGCAAAAAGCTCTTTTACTTCGTGAAGCAACCCATGATCAATCATAGTGAAAAAACGTTCTTCGATGCGTTTGTAAAGAACTGATCGATCATTAACCAAAAGACCAAGTTGCAAAACTGAATACTTTTCAGAGATCCCAGATTTATTAAACTCAGTTTGTAAAACAGATAATGGAACTCCTGATTTGTAATAAACCTCCAAGGCTCTTTGAATTCTATTTGAGTGGTTAGGATGCAACTTTTCCGCAGTGAAAGGATCTATTTTTTTTAAATGATTATGTAATGTTGGCCATCCATATTTTTCTGCTTTTTCTTCAATTATCTGTCTAAGATCCAAATCAGCTTTAGGTAAGTCATTTATGCCAAACAACAAACTTTTGAAATAAAGCATGGAGCCACCTACAAGGATGGGAACTCGTCCCCTGGAGATTATTTCTGATATCGCACACTTTGCGTCATCGATAAATTCAGAGACATTATATGATTCACTAGGATTTCTTAAGTTAATCAATCTATGGGGATGTTTATCAAGCATCTCTTTGCTTGGTTTCGCAGATCCAATATCAAAACCTCGATATACTTGGGATGAATCGACACTTATTATCTCTAATGGAAATTTGCTTTTTAAACGAAGAGTTAATTCTGTTTTTCCCGAAGCAGTCGGCCCCATTAAAAAAATTACTTTGTCGGTGATTCTTTTAATGCTCAATATTACTTGCCTCGCTTAAATAAACTATCCAATTCCCCCTGAGTATACTTTACCCAAGTCGGTCTTCCATGATTGCACTGATCACTGTTGGGTGTTGCTTCCATATCTCTCAACAGAGCGTTCATCTCATCAATAGTCAATTTTCTGTTTGCTCTCACTGAGCTGTGACAAGCCATCATGGACAAAGTATCAAAAATATGGCTTTCGATTTTGTAAGTTCTTTCATGTGCTTGAATATCTGAGATAACATCTCTAATAAGTTGTTCAGAATCACCCTTAATTAGTAAGGATGGTATTTCTCTTATAACTAGTTGTCGCTCTCCGATCCTATCAATCGAAAATCCGAAGCGCATTATGTCCTCTGCGTGTTTCTGAAATATTTCAACTTCAGAGACGCTTAGTTCAATTGTTTTTGGAATTAAAAGACTCTGAGAACTCAATCGATTTGTTTCATAACTCTCCTTTAACTTTTCATAAACCACACGCTCGTGCGCTGCATGCATATCAACAATAACCAGGCCAGTATCACTCTCTGCTAGGATAAAAACACCATAAATTTGAGCAATCGCTTGTCCAAGATAGTTATCTTTACCAGCGGCATATTGATTTTCACCTACTCCAACAATAGAGGCCTGCCTATCGAAAGATCCTTGATTAAAAATATCTAATTCAGGTTTAATTATCCCAAAGTTGGTACTGCTTATATTTGGGTAATTAGGAAAACTATGATTTTTCTCTGCTTGATCAGAATATATACTATCTAAATTTCTGTCCTTAGCCTTCATATTGGAAGCAAGTGCTCCAGCTATTTCTGCGGAGACATATCGATAGACAAAGTTATTATCTTGAAATCGCACTTCTTGTTTGGTCGGATGCACATTGACGTCAAGTTGCTCTGCTGGGATTTTGAGATGTAAAACAAAGCATGGCTGTCTTCCATGGTACATCAAATCACTGTATGCGCGCCTCACCGCGTGAGAAATTATTTTATCTTTAACAGGACGACCATTGATAAAAATATATTGAAGGTCACTTTGACTTCTTGAGAATGATGGTAATCCTAACCAGCCAGATAAAAAATATCCCACATTTTCACTTTGGATATAAATAGCTTGCTCCATGAATGGCCTTCCACAAAGTGCTGCTACTCGTTGCTCTTTTTCAATATGATTTTCTGCTTTGTTTAAGGAATATTTTTGCTTCTTATTATGTGAAAGAGTAAACCCAACATCCATATTTACCAGTGCAAGAAACCTTACACACTCTTCAATCTTTTTAAACTCAGTGCTCTCTGACTTCAGAAATTTTCGCCTAGCGGGAGTATTATAAAAGAGATCATGGACAATCACAGAAGTACCCGTTGGATGCGCTGCTGGCATAATTTCAGGTGGCAATCCTTTTTCAGAGGGAGTTAAAGAGTAAGCATTATTTTGATCTAATGCCGAAACCATTGTTAGTCGCGAAACGGACGCAATACTTGCTAAAGCCTCGCCTCTAAAACCCAAAGTATGCAAAGCATTTAAATCATTGAAATCATCTATTTTACTCGTTGCATGTCGTTGTATTGCTAAAGATAAATCACTCTTACTCATACCACTCCCATTATCTCTCACTTTTATAGTTTTTATTCCACCTGACTCTATATCTACTTCAATCGCATCCGCACCTGAATCGATACTGTTTTCGCAAAGCTCTTTGACTACAGATGCGGGTCGTTCAATCACCTCGCCAGCTGCAATCTGATTTACTAAATTGTCATGTAAGACTTTAATACTTTTCATTTCTCAAATCACTTTCCAATAACAATCGAACTTCTATGGAACTGCCAGTTTTTGACCTACTGAAATTGTAGATGAGGATAAATTATTGCTACGCATAATAGCTTTTGTAGTCGTTTTATTCTTGAGCGCAATTTCAGAGAGCGTATCACCTCTTTTTACAATGTACACCGTTTTTGGTTGCTCAATAACTTGCCTATAAATAGTCAATCTCTGTCCAACCTTGATCACATTACTAGACAAGTTATTCTGAGATCGCAATTCGGCCAAGGAAATATTCCATGATTGAGCTATCTCAGATAGCGTATCCCCATTTTTCACCACATATATTTCTTTGATTTTATTTTCGTTCGCCCTAGGAAATTTTATATTCTGCCCGACGACTAGTTTTGAACTTTTCAAACCATTAAATCTTAGTAAATCGTCCATCGTGAATCCATAATCAACCGCAATTTGCGACAAGGTATCGCCGGACTTCACCTCATATTCATAAAGCTCATAATCCAAAGCTTTGGGCTTTAGTGCACCATATGGCGTATTTTTTACATGAAAATCCCTGATCCCAAAATAAATTGCTTGTGCTAATTTATTTTGATAACTCTCATCTGCAAGCTTCCTAGATTCAGCAGGGTTCGAAATGAAACCGGTTTCAATTAATAGAGATGGAATGTCGGGTGATTTCAAAACGAGAAAGGATGCTCGTTCCACCTTTTTCTTATGCATTCGGCGAGCAACCTTGCTCAATCTCTCAACAACATCAACGCCTGCTTCAAGACTCATCTCAAGAGTTTTATCCATGGTTAAATCCAGTAAAATCTGATCAACACCCTCTTCCTGTTTATCTATCTCAATAATTGTTGATCCTTGATTCAAATCTCTACGAATTTCTTCCTCAGACAAGAATTTACCGACCTCACTCTCAGAGCCTTCCGTTGACAAAACATAAACAGAAGCACCATTTGCTCTCGAGTCGGGGAAGGCATCAGCATGGATAGATACAAAGAAATCCGCTCTTTTATCGAAAGCAAGCCTACTTCTTTTTCGATGATCAAGAAAATAATCTCCATCTCTAGTTAAAAATCCATCGAAAGATGGATCTTGATCAAACAATCTTTCAATTTTTTTGGAAATACTAAGTACTATGTGTTTTTCCTGAATTTTCCCAGGACCAAGGGCTCCAGGATCTTTTCCTCCGTGCCCTGCGTCAATCGCAATTAATATTTTTCGTTTGGAGGTCTTATCAGTTTTAGAAATCCTTTCCTCGTTGACCGGTGCTTTAAAAAAATCAATTACAAATCTAGTCCTCTCTGAACCCGCCGAGTTTAGCAAAAAATGCTGGAACCTCATTGCATCCTTTAGGTCAAGTACTAATCGCAAATCGCCAAATTTCTTTTTTGAGGTGCGAATTTTTAATATATTAGTGCCAGAGATATCGAGATTTGAAAGATTTGTAGAGAGATCGGATTTCGCAAAATCGATAACCAAACGGGTAGGCTCAACCAGCTCAATGACTTTATAAGTTACATTATTTTTAAATTCAAATACAAAACGAGTCGCCTTATCTGAATCTGACATTCTGGCAGCGGTTAAAAAATTATCGCAAAAAACCCCTTCACTGAAGATTAGGAGTATAGAGATTATAAATGTCTGTAATTTAATAAAATTCAAAGGATATCCAATTAAGTAATAAGTTTATTATTAAATTAATTTATTCAGTGTTATGTCTCCTGACTCTGACATCGAGTTGAAGATTAAATTCCGAGTATTTCCCACTGTCATAAATTTAATTTCTAAATCAATACCTATCTCAAAAGTCGAAATTTGCTCTGGCCACTCAATGAGAATTAAATCCGAAACATCAAAATATTCGTGGAATCCAAAAAACTGAAGTTCCTCTGGATCTTTCACTCTATACATATCAAAGTGAGCTACCCTACATGAGTTAATTTCATATATCTCTACGATTGAAAAAGTTGGACTTTTAACATGGCCGGAGTGGCCAAGCTGATTCAGTATACCCCTAGCGAGCGTGGTCTTCCCTGCACCCAAATCTCCTGCAAGAGTAATTACAATCGGATAATTTAGAGCCTTCGCAATTCTCTTTCCAAGACATACCATTTCAACCTCACTCTCCGCACAAAGCTGCAATGTTATTTTGCTCAAGTTGTATCCTTTCAATAAAACTATATTTTAGTAATTCAATTGCTGACCATTAATTATTCGACGTATATAAGCTAACAAATCAGTCGCTATTAAACCCTTGTCGGCATATTCATGCAATGCCATGTCTGATGCATAGCTATGAATTGATACACCAATCTCCGCTGCCTCCTGTACACTTTTCCCCTGCGCTACCAATCCACCAATAACACCACTTAATAAATCACCAGATCCAGCAGTCGCGAGTGAAGCATTTCCGTATGGACATACGAATAACTCGTGAGTATCAATTGAGGACAGAACCGATCCTGGACCTTTGAGCAAAACAACGCCTCCAAATACACTTTGCAACTTATTAACCGCCTCATATCTATTTTCTTCAACATCACTTGCCGAGCAGCCAAGTAATTTCGCAGCCTCTCCGGTATGTGGCGTTATAATAATTTCCTTTGCTTTGTAATTAAAAGTTAACTCCTTTTCCGCAATCAAAGATAAAGCGTCAGCATCTAAAATAATTGGTACATCAGCATCCATAAAAGTCCTTAACATCTTTTTTGACCACGGAGATTTCCCCAGCCCAGGACCTATTACAATAGCTGTTGCTTTAGCAATTAATCGTCTAGCTTCATGAATTGTGGTTATGCCATTTACAAGACATTCGGGATTTCTGGCAAGACAAGCAATCATATGGTCGGGGCGAGTTACTATCCTTGTAAGACCTGCCCCAATTCTCATCGAACCCTCTGCGGAAATAATCGGAGCGCCACCCATTCCTAAATCGCCACCAACTATCACACATAATCCAGCATCATACTTGTGAAACTTGGCACGTCTCTTTGGTAGGTTTTCAATCGCCTGATCTATATCTAGTACTTGTCCAAAAGTTCTTATATTAGGATAGCCACACAAGTCAATACCAAGATTATCAACGACCAACTCTCCAAGATACTCTTTTGCCTTTCCTGATAGCAGTCCAGGTTTCAAAGCAATCAAGCAAACAGTGAGATCTGCTTTAACAGCAACCGATGGGATATGTCCAGTGTTTGCGACAATTCCGGATGGAAGGTCAATGGAGATAACTGGAGCGCCTTGTTGATTGACAAATTTTATAATTTCTTGAATGTCACCTCTAACTGCACCATTCAGACCACTACCTACTAGCGCATCTATGATTATCCCTTTATCAAGAAGATAAGAATTATTGAAGGGTATAGGAGTAATATTAAGCTCTAAACATTTTCGTCTTGCTTTCTCCGCAAGTGATGACCTTTTCTTAACATTTGTTTCCTCAATAATCGTTACAGAAACATCCATCTCGTAACCGATTAAAGCGCAAAGATAACCATCTGCTCCATTATTCGAGTGACCACAAAAAACATACAATTTTTTTGGTTTGTTAAACTTTTTTATCAAATTTTGGATTACAGATTTTGCTGCACGTTCCATCAAAATTAGTTGCTGATCAATGTCAGACCCACAATAAGTTTGTTCGATTATTTTAATCTGTTCAGTTTTAAAGATTTTATTATTTTTTTCCATGAATAATCTCTAGTAAAATTTTGAAATCAAAGCCATAAGTGTTGGTAATAATGCCAGAATTTGACCAAAACAATATAGACCTAGATCAGCTTGCTGCAAATATTAAACATTGGGGAGGGAATCTTGGTTTCCAGAGGGTTTCTATAATAGCACCAGATCTGAAGTATGCATCTGAGAAATTAAAGACATGGTTAGATAATAAATATCATGGTTCGATGAATTGGATGGCGAAACACGAAGAAAAAAGGTGTACACCAGAAAAGCTGGTTTTAGGGACGATTCGTGTTATATCAGTGAGAATGAACTATCTATCTGACCCTAATATGATTGCTACTTTAAAAGATGACAACAAAGCCTACATCTCAAGATATGCGCTGGGAAAGGATTACCATAAAATTATAAGAAAAAAGTTGGGTAGCCTAACCAAAAGAATTGCAGAAGAGATACCCAAAGAGCAATTCAATCATAGACCATTTGTCGATAGCGCTCCGGTTCTCGAAAAACCTTTAGCTGAACAAGCAGGATTAGGTTGGATCGGTAAAAATACGTTACTTATCGACAAATCAGTTGGATCGTGGTTTTTTCTTGGAGAAATATACACATCTATCCCTTTGCCAGTTGATAATGCAAAAGAAGCCAATCTTTGTGGCAAATGCAAAGCTTGTATGAATGTGTGCCCAACAAATGCATTTCCAGAGCCATATGTTTTGGACGCAAAAAAGTGTATTTCTTATCAAACTATAGAGAATAAAGGGATTATTCCCAAAGAATTACGCGCGCCAATGGGAAATCGTGTTTTTGGTTGTGATGATTGTCAAATTTGGTGTCCATGGAATAGAGATCCCGCAATAACATCTGAGGAAGTATTCCAGCCCCGTCATAACCTTGATAATGCCTCACTACTAGAACTTTTTAACTGGAGTGAACCAGAATTTCAAGAAAAAACTTTAGGGTCGCCAATAAGAAGAATTGGTTACGAAAGATGGTTGCGAAACCTCGCGATTGGTTTGGGTAACGCGCCAGGGTGCTCAAATATCGTTAAAAGCCTTAAAGCAAGAATGGTTAATAGTTCAGAGATGCTCAAAGAGCACCTTCACTGGGCATTAGAAGAACAAAATCGCAAACTTAACAATTGAACATATTTTTTCGATAATACGCTAATTCTGCTATTGATTCGTAGATGTCATCAAGAGCCAAATGAGCTCCCTTCTTGTTAAATCCAGATTCAATTTCTGGAGTCCACCTTTTGGCGAGTTCTTTTAATGTGCTTACATCAATGTTTCTGTAATGAAAAATCGACTCTAACTCGGGCATATATTTTATCAAGAACCTTCTATCCAAGGATATTGAGTTTCCACACATCGGCGATTCGCCTTTTTTTACCCACTTTAATAAAAATTGGATAGTCGATTGCATCGCCTGAGATTCGTCAATATCACTTTGTCTCACTCGATCTATTAAACCTGATCGACCGTGTTGATCAGTATTCCAATCATCCATACTATCAAGAAGTGAATCAGGTTGTTTGATGGCAATTGACGGGCCCTCAGCTAAGATATTTAAGTTGGAATCGGTCACGACAGTCGCAATTTCTATAATGCGCTCTTTTTCAGGAATCAGGCCCGTCATCTCAAGATCAATCCATACCAAGTTCATCAGTTATCCCTTTGCGTGAGAAATAGTTAAACAAAAGACTATGATAACCTATGCTGATCCGTGAAACGAATGCTACTCGATAAATAGACTTTTTACCTTTATTTTACCGGCTATTTCTGAAAAAAATTTCAGTCTAGGTAGATAGTCCAGATGCAGCGCAATTAGATTTGAATTTTCCCTTAGACGGGCAGAAATCCACAACAGTAAAACCGATATTATGAAGTTAATAAAAGAAAGGGTATATCTGTGAACATTAAAATTAATTACTATGAATGAAATGAAACATGGGCATTCACCAAAATTTCAGCGAGACTGCCGAACTTTTAAAATATAAGATGGGCCATCGGTGAACAAACAAATTTTAAAGAATCAGTTTAAGCAACAATAGAGAGGGATGAAAATAATATAAAATGAATGGAATTTTTATACGCTTTATCAGGCGACTTATTATATCTATTCAGGAAATTCTTCCGAAAAGGGTTCTATCAAAATTAGTTCAAAAGGTTGCCGAAAGTGAAACACGCATAGTTAAAAACACTCTTATAAAGCTAGCTATCGCATATTTTAAAATCAATATTAATGAAGCAATTAGCCCTAATATTTCAAGTTACAAAACGTTTAATCACTTTTTTACCAGGCAGTTAAGAGATGGAGTCCGTCCCATCGACGAGCGCCAAAATAGTGTGTGCTCGCCCGCAGATGGCACGATAACGCAATTTGGAGTAATAAATTCAACTGAAATAATGCAAGCAAAAAATATAAATTACAGCCTAAAAAAACTTACTCAAGACACTGATATGACCAATAGATATATAAATGGTAATTTTTTTACTATTTATCTGTCGCCCAAAGACTACCACCGAGTCCATATTCCATTTAAAGCAAAAATTGTTTCTCATCATTTTGTGCCGGGAGAACTTTATTCAGTAAATAAAAATAGTGTTGACCACATATCGGAAATTTATAACAAAAATGAAAGATTGATTTGCGAGTTTATCTCCAAAGATTTAGGATATTTTTCAGTTATTTTTATAGGCGCTTTTCTAGTTTCGGGAATTGAAACAGTGTGGAAATGCCATCACGATTATGAAAAAACTAAAGGAAGGCGAATTGATTTATCAGGAACCCAGATGGAATTTGAGAAGGGAGAAGAGCTCGGGAAATTTAAATACGGATCTACCATAATTTT
>CACJVE010000023.1 GCA_902596775.1 uncultured SAR92 cluster bacterium | reverse complement strand
AAAGTGTTATACAAATATAAATGGATCAGTCTAAATGAAGGTAATCCCAACTATGACGAGGCTTTGCCTTTGCTTTGGGGTGCAGGGGGGGCTGCTGCTGGTGCAGGCGGAGGCGGGTTTGCTGCCGCTGAAATTTGTGAGGGTTTTGTACTTTTGTGCATTCCAATGGTAGGTGTTGGAGCCGTGGTGGGTGGAGTCGGCGGTATTGCAGCTGGAGCGGCGGAAAGTGAACGCCGTCAAGAGCAAAGGAATTACGTGAAATCAGAATCTAATAAACAGTATTGGAAATTACTTAGTTGGGCTTTATCAAATGATGAGGTGAAAAGAATGCTGAGTGACGAGGGGTATGAGAATTTAGCTTTCAATTTCTCCTTCCCTGATCGTTTTGAGTGCACACGCACTAGTGATCAATATGCATTTATAGGTGAAACAGAACAATACGTTAAAGTTCAAAATGAAGGGACCCTCTACGATGCATTAGTTGCCAACGATTTAAGTCCTGATGAAGTCTGCATTGGTCACAAAATACCACAACATCGATCGTTTAATAACGGGCGGGCGCAATATCTCAACATAAAAACACATTGGGCTTGGAATGATTATGGATCTTTTCAAAAAGAAAATTCCAAAGTTCTTGTCAGAGTCAAGGCCATTGGTCATCTAGATGATTGTCGCAAAAATACTGACAAAATTGAGCTATATACAGACAAATTTGAACCCATTGAACCACTTCTTCATACTTGTAAACCATTGGAATCTTATACCTCTGATAATGAGTTAAATGGTAATGCAAATAGACACGGACTGATAAGTTACTTTCTTTTAGATCTCCAGTCTGAAAATGACTGTGTGGCATTTCTAGGTCAAGTTGGCGATAAATCCTCAAATAAAATACTTCGGTTTCCTATAAAGCTACCCCGACTTGCTGATGGCAATTCAATGACAACTGCATCTTCCGAATTTTGCCAAAGAACGGTAAGTCTACCCACAGTTGACGAGATACCAATACCGGAAATACTTTATAAATTGCCATCTAATCTGTTTCTTTCTGATAATCCTGAGGGAGTCAACCTCGCGACGTTTTATACCAGCCCTTGGAAACCGACGGCATACGACCATCTAGTAACATTTTTTCCGGAGACCTGGTGTGTTGAGAGTATTGATGGAGTTATTGACTACTCTGAATGTGCAGTTTTCGATCGTGGGAAAGGAAAACCAATGTATCAAGGACGGGTAGAACATCCTGCTTATTTTAAAGTCCACGACCTTGAGATTGAAGGTTATCGCTACGCTGAGGGATGCAGTGCTACTCTGGATGAGATAAATGATACTTGCTCTCGGTGGAAAGTAGACTTTAGCGGAGGTTATATTGACACACTTGGAAGAGTGGAAGAGTACGGTTACAATACAGGCGTTATTTGGATGTGGTATGTAAGATCAATACTGGAACCACTCAGACCAGGCGCTTGGGTAAGAGACGATTCCAAATACTGGCAAAGGCATCCTGACGCAGTTTTTGCAAAATTCCCAGATGGTCGAGTAGGATTTGTACCTAAAGGTACAGAGCTGCCAGATGAGCTCAAAGTAACATTTAAAGATCCTTATGACTTTGTTGTTCCTGGGAATACTTGGAGGACTCCCAGCGCTCAGATTTCACCCTTAAATATGATAATAAAGACCCCATACTAATAATCCATGCTACCCTAGATCGGGAATAGGTAAAGATTAAAGTATGATTGAATTTGACATTGTCAAATTGGTGACTCTCTTGTTGCATGACACGTTATATAACGCAACTCGTAAAATTAAAATTACGAGTTAAACATTTACAGAATCAGGGGCTGATGATTAATCGTTTTTAAAGGGTTTTAAGACGATGCCTAAAGACCTGTTCTAATTAATAGCTTCTTTTCTGCCTCATAATTAGGGAATGAATCTTTCAGAACAGCATTATTTAATAAAACCGTGCCAACTAACTCCGAATTCTTAGATGAAAAAATTGAGGTTTTTATCCACATTGACTCGGTTCGGCGACTCTCACCAAGACCTACAATTTCACGTTCCAAAATATAGTCTTCATTCACAAATATTGGCCCATTTATTAACTTTACTTGCAGATCAGCAAATAGACCTATAGACGGTTGTTTTGCTCTCGGAAGGAGTGACCGCGTATAACTTACCAATGGGTTTATCATTTCGAATGGCAAAATTGGTCTTCCCCATGGAGAGCTCGTAGCGTGCTCAGGAAGATACCACTTGCAGTGCTCAGTAATTTTTTTTAACTTTTGATTTAGGGTAAAAGGATAATTTTTCCCAAGATGCTGATTGAAATTTATTCTAATACCTTTCTCAGCAGGTGATCGATCTCCAATTTTCGCATGCTCTAAAATCACCAGATTTTCGGCAGTTGACCTAGACGCTAAAATTTTTTCTACATGGCTCTCAGTATGATCAGGGCCAAGGCTAGCACTTCCTTCCAGAACCATTTCGCCATCTTCTTTCACCGCCCATATTCTTGCAGTGTTGTCATTAGTATTCGACCTTTCAGCATATGCCTTTACACTTTCACCCTCGATGACCATCGCTTTAAAATGGGTACTTATACAACCGAATCTAAACCAATCATCTCCCCAGAGTTTATGAAGCAATGGATCAAATTGAGAGAAATGTGTTGGCCCCTCAATTGGGGCGCCTTTAAACCCAAGCGATTCTGCTTGGCTATCATCATGAATAGAAAGGTGACCATCATATTCTTGTTCAGCCAGCATTTGTTGAGGCGCCCTATATAGACCTGACAACACTGCTCCTGTCTCTTCAATAGATGTTTTCCAAATACTCGCAGACATGTTTTTCTCTAGCTCAATACCTATTGATACTTTTTAGTTTGGTGGAGGCGGCGGGAATTGAACCCGCGTCCACAATCGTTCTGCCAATGACTGTAAAAAAGCATGATAACCTAATGAAAAAATTAATAAAAACCTATATAAATCAATAATATATAGACAATATCAGCTGCCACTAAATGTCCACCACTATCTCTTAACTTTCAACATATAATCCTCAAAAAACAGAGGATGTGTGACACATTGTGTGACAGTCAAAAGACATATTCAAGCGCAAAAACTTGGGATTCCTAGTCAAAAAAATAACCCCCCTTGAAGTCAAATGTTTTGAAACTTCAAAAAGACCGTTAAACCCTCAGTTTTTGTTGTTGTTTTGTTACCCACCGTTACTCAAAGAAAACTAACCTTGTAGGAGCCATGAGAATTAAAACAAAACTCTTTCGAAGCGTTAAACTATCGAATCTATAAATTAGGAACCATTCTTGCCAAATGAGCCTCAATCTCCTCAGCGGTTAATCGCGTCGCATCGCTGGCGATTACGCCCAATATTAATGTATCTCCACGAAGTTCAAAAAGATATCGAATAATTAGCAAGCCATCAGTTAATGGATCAACGATAGAGTTACCGTCCACATCAAGCAATGGATATGTCAGTCCAATTTGAGCTTCTATTTCAGCTGGAGTTTTCAAAGTTGCATCCGATGCGACAGTCCCAATAATTAGCGTCTCACCATCTAAGCCAAACATATACCTTAAGATTAGTAATCCATCAGTGAGCGCGTCATACCTGCCATTTCCGTCTACATCGAGTGTCCCTCCAATATAGACTGATCTCGTTACTTCCGTTGCTTCATTACCTGAAGAATCCTTAACATTGTAGGTAACGACATAAGTACCAAATTCAATTGTGTTTACTGGATTAACGGTAATTATTTGATTCGTAATATCACCATCAATGTTATCAACCGCAGTTGCACCGTCATCGACATAAATGTCATCGACTAGTAAATTAATCTCTGAGTCACCTATTAGATTAATGACAGGCCTGGTAGTGTCTGACACAACAACGGTTCGAGTCTTCTGGTCTGCCGTATTCCCCGAGCTATCACTCACGTTGTAAATAATGGTGTAAGTTCCTGCGATGTCCGAGTCAACATTGTTTCCGACAGAAATTAATGAAGTAATATCCCCATCAATGTTATCAAATGCAGTCGCACCAAGATCAGTATAAGGCGTACCCTGCTCATGGTCAATATCTCCTCCAATCAGGGTGATAACAGGCTTGGTAGTATCGGATACAACAACAGTTCGAGTCTTCTGATCCGCTGCATTACCGGAGCTGTCACTTACGCTGTATACAACGGCGTAAGTCCCTGCAGTATCTGGGTCAACAGTACTTTGAATAGTAATTAATGAAGTAATATCCCCATCAATGTTATCTAAGGCTGTTGCACCTAAATCCGTATAAGGCGTACCCTGTTCATGATCAATGTCTCCTCCCGTAATGGTTATAACAGGCTTGGTCACATCGGGTGTTATGTTAACCGTCCTTGTTACCTCGTCAGCCGCGTTACCTGCCGCATCGCTAACGTTGTAGGTCACCGAGTAAGTGCCGACAGTATAAATATCAACATTGTTTACCGTTACGATCGAACTGGTAATATCGCCATCAATGTTATCTGATGCCGTTGCACCTAAATCAGTGTAAGGCGCACCAAGCTCCAAACTTACCTCAGCATCGCCCGATAATGTTATTACAGGCTTGGTCACATCTGGTGTTATGTTAACAATCCTTGTTACCTCATCAGCCGCGTTACCAGCAGCATCGCTCACGTTGTAGGTCACCGAGTAAGTGCCAACAGTGTATATATCAACATTGTTTACCGTTACGATCGAACTGGTAATATCTCCATCGATATTATCTGATGCCATTGCACCTAGATCCGTATAGGGAGTTCCAAGCTCTAAACTTACCTCCATATCTCCTTTTAGTGTTATTACCGGCTTAGTCACATCAGGCGTTATTTTAACTGTCCTTGTTACCTCATCAGCCGCATTACCCGCTGCATCACTCACATTGTAGGTCACCGAGTAAGTACCCACCCTATTAACATTTACATTACTTGTTGAAAGGATTGAGCTTGTAATATCACCGTCAATATTATCTGATGCCGTCGCACCAGAATCCGTATATGTGGTACCAAGCTCGAGACTTACCTCTGATTGACCAATTAGGGAAATCACTGGCTTGACCGCTAATGGGATAACTATGTCGCTTGCAGTCAATGAGTATCCTACTGCGGTATACCCGGTAAATTGAAAAGTCGTGCTATTAAAGTTTTCCTTGGCGGTAACAGGCAGGCTATAGAGCGTTATAGGCAAGTCAGAGTTATAAGGCCATCCTTGGCCTGACGTGTCTGCCCATGCTGTTAAGAAGTATTTATCAGTATCGCTATTCTTATCAAGATTTGTAGTATCGTCTTTTATCTGAAATGGCAGCACTGATTCAGTCAATCGTTCAGTCAAATCCCCAAGCTCTATCTTGCTGCTATCGAAATGAAGACGTAATCCTAATCCTGCTGTCTTTTCGCTATTAGTAGTATCGTAAACAATAGATAACTGCAAGGACTGACCCGCTCTTAATTCTCCAAGTGAAAGCTCATTTGTTATGATTTGTTCTTGAGAGAATAAGTTTAGAGAGCAGAACCATAAAGTGAACAGAGATACTCTTATTCTATGTAACACTTTTTATAGTTCCTTTATAAAACAGGAACCATCTTCGCCAGATATTCCTCAATTTCAGCTGCAGTATTCCTAGTAGCATCTTGAGCAACAACGCCATTAATAAGGGTAGCGCCTCGGATGCCAAATAAATAACGTAGCACAAGAAGTCCGTCCGATAAGGGATCAACCGCTCCATTTCCATCAATATCTAAAAACTCTCCAAGATTATTGATTCGTGACTGAATATCAGCCGCACTTGAGAAGTTCGCATCAGGTGCGACCGCATTTTGGGTCAGTGCACTATCAGTCAAACCAAATAGACTTCTTAGGATAAGGAGACCATCACTCAATGCATCTGGATCACCATTACCATCAATATCTAGTGAGTTCACATTGACCGTTGTCTTAATCGGCACACTACTAAATCCATAACCCGGATGCGTCGATGATGAGGTAAATCTGATATGGATCTTCGTGTTGGCATTCACAGATTCTGAAAAGCTCACCTTCATATCGAAAAGTTTGACTGGTGATCCACCTGGCCATGAACTACCACCAGTTGTCGTGGCCCAAGCGATATTCATATAACTATCGGTTAATGGATCATTATCAAAATCCGCAGAGTCGGGCATTGATACTGAATCTACCGCTACCAAATCAACCAGAAGCAAATCATCGATAACCAGTGATTCAATATATTGACTGTTGTAGTGAACTCTTATGCCTAACCCATTAAGACCACTTGATGCATCACTAGGTCGATACATGACCCTAACATTGTTTGCAAATCCAGCGACAAAGGGCGAGGACTCATGATAAACAATCTGAGTGATTTGATCTGACACAATGGGTGAGGTATCCGCTTCAAACTCTTGAAGCGCAGTGTAACCATCAAAATCATTGTCAGAGTCTGCATCTGAAGCATCATTTGGATCTAAACCATTGTCAGTCTCCCACTGATCAGGCATACCATCATTGTCGGAGTCTCTTGATCCCCGTGCATCGAGTGGGAATCGATCAGAGCCATCATTTACACCGTCATTATCATCATCATTATCGCTGTTATTACCAATACCATCACTATCGGTATCCACCCACTCCGACGCATCTCTTGGGAAGGCATCCACATCATCATTATAACCATCGCCATCATCATCCATATCGGCATTATCACCCACACCATCACCATCTAAATCAGTGGTCTCCGTTGGGTCATATGGGAAGGCATCTTCTGCATTACTCACACCATCACCATCGGTATCGGTGTCACTAGGCAATGATACGAAAACCTTGTAAGGTGATTCAGCAGAACCACTACTAACGGTGTTCACCGCGTCCTTTGCTTCAATATAGTATTCGAGATATTGATTACCTATATCATCTCCAGAAAATGTAAGGCTATATCGTTTGTCATCAGAATCCGTAAGCAGCATCTCCCGTGTTTGCCAAGTAGATGAGGTGGCATTCCTAAAGACTATATTGACACTGGCTACGGCGATGTTATCGGTAACCGTTGCACGCAGGGTTAGACTATCATCAAGGGAGACCACGGTCTCTGTCTTATGCGTTATCACTGGATCAATCGTATCAACTGGCGTTGCCATGGCAATATTTGATGGATCAGATTCACCCCCATCGGTGACCACAGTGAAGTAATAGTAGTGCGGAACACCCGGTGTCACATCAGTATCCACATAATCCATAATTGTCTTATTGATGGTTGAGGAGTTAATACGCGTGTAGGAACCATCCTCCGACATGGAACGGTATAGGTTATATCCATGCAAGAGTTCAAAATCATCCTGCATCCATTCAAGTGACACTTGGTCGGTTAGCCCTGCAGCCTGCAATGTTAATGCTTCAGTACCGCTGGTAATTAATTCAAATCTAAAGCGCTCTGAATCATCACCGGTCACCAACCAAGGGTTGTCTGCTGCAACGGCACCGGCAACGCGGATGTTCTGCCAACCATCACCTGTGATTGGCGTGAAGGTGAAGGTCCCTTCCCACGTTCTCGCATCAACCCAATCACCTGGGATTGAAAAATCTGTGAAGGGCTCTGCCGGACCAAAAGTCACAAGCGGTTGTTCCGTTATATCCATATCCCGGTTAAAAGTAATACGCCACTTGGATGCTTGAGCACCAAATCGATCCGCATCTGGACGATTACCATCAGCATCTAACACCTCAGCCTTAACTACAAACGGGTAGGCTGTCTCCGCACCCGTGGTTAATGTGGGTTTGTACTTTATGCGTGATAAATTGAAATCATCATTAAAATCTGTGATCGCGATATCGACAAGTGTATCTCCGGCGCCTCCCCAAAAATTGCCGCTGACATCAATAAGGTAATCCCAAGTTCGAGTCGAGTCTCCATTTGATGAAGAAAATGTTCCCCACCTTTCAGGATCTAGTTCATACCACATATTGAGGATGGCATTATTATAAAACGAGGTATTTGCTTTATTTTGTTTGTAATCGATAATTGCTTGATCTAAATCAGCCTGTGTCAGCTCGCCAGGCACTTCAACAAGTGCAAAACGTCCACCGAGGTTGGAATTGTAGTTATTCGAGTAATCAAAGTGGGAGTACCAAGCATAGTCTGTTTTTTGAATATCTTCATCCATCTTACGGTTAGCCGATATAAACCCAGGATCACTCTGTAGAGACCAATTCACATAATCAATTGGGACATCATCAGGATCATATCCACGGACATTGACGTAGAAAGAATACGGATCGTACCACTCCTGTGTTGCCAACCATTCATTCCCGTACTCTTGATCATCCCCATCCCATAAATAACTTCCATCATCCTGCCGTATTAATCCGAATCTTACTTGCTGATAGACACCATACTGACAATAAAAGTTCTGACATTTTGGATAGGTTTCTACCCAATCATTGGATTCTCTCCCCGCAAGCTGATAGAGCGAATTATTAACAGTGATGACCTCACTATCGCTTGATGGTGTATATAAATGACCACCTACTGATCGACTAAAAGCTATGGCATCATTCACAAGACTCTTCGCTGTATAAGCACCGTCGACCTGAATTCCTAAAAGAAAATATGTTTTTCCCTCATAATAAAATGGCTCGAGAGCAAAATAATCTTGTTTTGGACTCATGCCTTGGAAGAGGCTGCGGGTATAAACTTTTCCATCATAGCCTTCTGCAGTTTGAACATTCTTTAAAAAGACACTATTAGTGGCGGTAGATCCTCTGACGGCACCCTCGACTAAAGTCATATCCCATCCGCTAGGCAGGTACGTGTAAGTTTCATAATTGCCCCAGGTGTAAACCTCCGATATCTTATAAACCCGATTTCCAACCGCTTCCCCATCGGAAGTCATGTAGGGTAATCGATAATCTCCTCCGTATTGCAACGAATAATTTTGTAAAATCCTATAAAAATAATTGTAATTAATCTTCTCATAACTAGCACCACCCCAATGATTGGGAATTTCGTTAGTTAAATTTGCCACACGCGTATAAGACATCTCAATACGCCCATCGTTTTTATTGGCAATTTTTACTGCCCGTCTAGGAAATAGCGCTGATGGAAAAAGATTTACTGGATTTTCAGCAGTTCCCTCAAAAATTAGGTTGCCCTCCACCTGGAAATACGCCTGTTGAAAGACTGTATAGGCCTCATCAGGTAGGGATGACCAAAACTGCATCTGAGCGCCCTCAGTCACCTTGACTGTTGTTCCTGGATAAATCAAAACAGGCTTATCTAAAATCCAAAGGGCTGATGAATCAAGCGTAATAATCCCATCCTCAATACCATCGGTGTCAATCAAGCCACCATCGGTCCCAGCCGCATCACTGTCAATAATGCTAGGTAACTCACGTCCACGTTGGACCGTTAACGTGAAGTTTGAAGTGAATGTATATGTAGATGAATCCGAAGGATCAAGACCATTCTCTGCAGTCATGGTCAGCGTAAACGGAATAATATGGTTATTTGGTGTGTTTTCAGCAACAGAAAAAACAAATGGATTTCTAACGCCGGTTACCAACAAACCATCGTCATACTCAATACCATTGTCATCTTTATTAAAAGATCCTACGGCACCATAATTTACACTGTCTGTTGTAAACGTAACGTATGGATCCGCGGAACCCGCACCAGAGGGGGTTGATAGCGTTGCAACAACATTATCTGCTTTGCCCCAACGGTTCCGAATAACAATAGCAAGCTCGACTGTCTCACCCGAATCAACACGCCCATCGCCATCGTTATTCTCACCCTGCTCTACTTCATCAAATAACCAAAGTTCTTCAAAAGATAGTTCGGGCTCCGGTGTTGAAGTTAATGTCAAATTCGCATCTACCTGAGGATAAGAAACAGGTGGTTTTCCGAACGGAGTATAGGCTTGAGTAAGTCCCCCCGTTGCCCCAACCTGACCCATGATAAATCGCGAGCTGTAGACTGTTTTATCAGGCCATTTAGTTCGTGCAAGTGCTGCAATGCCCGCAACAACCGGCGCGGCCATGGACGTTCCACTCCATGCGGAGTAGCTATCTCCTGGCAAAGTGCTCCACACCTGTGAGCCTGGAGCCATCAGTTCATATTCATTACCATTGTATCTTTTGCAATCATAGTTTGAGAATGCGGACAAATAATCGCCCTTCTCGTTTGGATATTGGTTTCTCGACATTACGCCCAGTACCCACGCATGATTAGCGGGATACATTGGTGCACCTCTGCACAAAGCCTCATTGGGTCTTCCATCATTACCCGCAGCGGCCACCAGCACAGCTTGTGAGTAGGCAAGAACCAGCGCATCCTCCTCCAATTGTGATCGACCATAGCCACCAAAGGACATATTAATCACGTCGGCGCCATTATCTACTGCATAATAAATCGCCTCTGCAATATCTGTTGTAGTCAAAACACCAGAGTACTGAGCCGCTTTAACCGCCATAATCTTGCTATTGAACGCAACACCAACACCGCCTACATCATTACCACCGGTTGAGGCTATTATTCCTGCAACGTGTGTCCCATGACCGTTGTCATCAGTTGGATCACCCGAGTGGCTGTAATTCTCGCTAAGAACCGACACCCCATGGATATCATCAACAAACCCATTTTCATCATCATCAATACCATTTGCTGGAATCTCTTGAGTATTGACCCACATATTGGCCGTTAAATCGGGATGGTTGTAATCAACACCTGAATCAATGACTGCTACGACAATGGAATCGTCACCACCCGCTGGAAGATCGTTCGCTTCTAAATAATCCCAGGCAGCTTTTACATTAGCTGCATCTAAATGCCATTGATCTGACATCAGAGGATCATCTAAATCTTGAACCGTGGGGGGCGTTATCGACAAATTCCGCTCATAGACAGGTTCTGCTTCATCAACTTCTTGAAATGATTCTAAGGCACGAGCAATTCCCTTAATTTTATCAGCAGGTGCTTTAAGGTTAATTTTTTGCCAACCCGTGATATCTCGTTGACCTGGGACATTGGTTGGCTCTGCGTCTTTAAATACAGGCTCAATCCCATCAATTCCTGCAACTGTGCTTAGCTCACTTAATATCCCACGCTTACTCTCAGGCACATAGATCATTACCTGATCGGCAACGACGATACCCGGCTGTGCATAATCAACTTCTGTCCCATTAACATTAACAATGGTGGATTCTTTCTTGTGTTGGTAACCCGGTTCTGCTCGCCCTGCGCGCTCCCAATCTTGTTGGAAGGCAACTTCATCATTAACAGAGATCTTCTCACCAGTAATCAATTTGCCTAACGAGGCTTTACGCTGTTGCAATTGTTCGATAGGGGCTAAGGCTTCAAACTCAGCAACCGCCCTTTGATATTGATAAGCACGGTCTATCTCCTCAGCCTCACCTTCCCTGGGAAGGACAACCGGATCTTCTTTTTTGGTGTTTACTGACTGAGGTGACTCATTCGATTTTGGATTATCAACTACAGGAGTCTCAGAGAGAGCCGCACTCTCTAAAACAACCGACTCATCATCACCACTTAGCATCGCATAGCCCGATACAAGGACAACAAACGCAAGTGCTAGGTAGGACGTTCTATTCATTCTCGGTCAAGCTGCTTAAATAAAAGTTGTCGGTTAGGTTCATCATTGATGATCCCATTAGACAGCGTTATGGAGTCACCCACCCCATTAAAGTTGACATCAGAAGACGTTATTCGGACTGATATGCCACTGGCTTCAAATTCTGAGGTTGTTGTTATATTTAAATCAAAAAGCTTTACCGGCTGAAGCACGGTATCCGGCCAGCCTCCATCCATACTCGCCCACGCGGCTGTTATGTAAGTATCTGTCTTTGGGTTTTGATCAATATCATCCTCATCATCAAGAATTTGGATACCCACTTTGGATTGATGGAAGAGATTGATAATCTCATCGACATGGACTTGAGAGCTATCGAAATGCACGGTTAAACCGATACCGGTTGCCAATTGGCCATCATCAGATTCATACAATATCGAAAGTTGACCTGAGTCCTCTGGAGAGAACGTCAATGAGCTTGTATCAAAAGAAATTCTTTGATCTTGCGCATGGACATTTAGGATCAAAGAGGATCCTACTAATAAAGCAAGTAACTTCAAATACTTCATACAACAAACCATAAAACAATATTTTAAAGATTATCAGATAATACAACGACTTATCAAGATTTTGGTTGACTGTAAATAGGCAGCTTCATGAAGTCCGAGATGAAAAGTATTTATGGTGACCTTTAGAAATACAAACCACTAATAATGTTGCGTGTCTTGTTTAACCCTTGTCTATCGACTATCTCTGGTTCTCTCTAAGTAAGTCTCATTGTATAAATAATAATTATTTTTAACTCTTGTTGACTCTTACTCCTGGGTGCACCCGAGGTCTACTCAGAGCCATAAGAATGAATAAAGAACTATATGAACAGTTGCTAGAGGCACACTATATAACCCTGCAACACAATAATAGAAGCACCCAAGCACGAAAACTCTCCAACATAACCCATGATCGCCTTATCAATGTCGAACAAAGGAAAAGGCGCAGGAAATCAAAAGATGCCGAGTCTTTTAGACTGACCCTGCAGACAATCATTCCAGATCTTATCGATGCATACTGGAACTCGGAGGGAGGCTGGGCATTCCGTTCACTATGCTCCAATAAATTTGAGAACACACAAACTACAGTTGTAGTTTTCCGTCAAGTCATCCGGTTAATGCAAAAGCTAGACTACCTAGAATCAGTCCAAGGAAATAATCGTTCTAACTGTTTCCATGCAGAGGGAGCATCTAAATATATACCCGGGCTCGCCACAAGATTTCGATTAACCTCAAAATTTATGTCCTTGGTCAGTGACACGGGTATTACCGAGGATAATTTCTATAAACATTACAAAAAGTCACTGACAATCGATGTCCTCAGAAAGAAAGCATCATCAGTGACCTATAAAAATAAAAAAGTTAGTGGCAAGCGATTAGTCGTTGAGCGAACTGCCCACACTGAGTATCTCAAAACTCAAGTGAGAAATATTAATGAGTATCTAGCAAAACAGAATTTAGCGAATGCAAGTTTTTCTGGATACTACCGAACATTTAATCAAGCAGACCTTCCAAATTTCTCGTGGAATAAGGGTGGTCGTCTGACAGATCCTGGCGTCAATAGCTATCAAAAAATGCCAAAACAAGAACGTCTGGAATTAATAAAGATCAATGATGAGCAAGTTGCTGAGGTGGATATTAGCTCAAGCTACCTATCTATTTTTATGAGCCTGATGGGAGAATCACTGCCCGATATAGATGATCTGTATGCAGTGCCTGGGATTGATCGAGAAATTGTAAAGGCATATATCACTGCATATTTTGGCAAAGGAGCCCCTCTATCTCGATGGGGTCATCGGGCTGTAAGTGAATTTAAATCAAATGGAATCTTTGTGAAGAATCTTACTGCAAGCACAGTTGGAGCCAGAATTTTTGAGTATCTACCTGTGTTAAGTAATTTAAAAAAGAGCAGAATAACCTGGGCTGATCTAATGTTCATAGAGAGTCAGGGAATGATAAAAACAATGGAAACACTTCGAGATGACTTTAACATTCCTGCTCTCTCCATGCATGATGGTTTAATTGTGCCCATGTCAGGCGCCAAATTAGCTGAACAAGAACTTAAACGAGCGTTTTCAACAATGAAGATAAGTTGTCGAGTCAAGATTCTTTCTTGGCAACAGAAGAAGTCTCCTAAAGAGTAGCTTATTAAATTTTTAAATTGCACAGCTCTTCTGGGCGACTGCATTATTTCCAAATTATTGCAATAAAATCAATTACTTAATCCAATAACCACCACATTTTTCACTTCTGGCTAGATAGGGACTTTCATTTTATCAATGGATTCTTTTAGCACATCTATGGGAATTGCAGATCCATACCTACCAAAAGTTTCTCCCAACTGCTCATGTCCTAATATTTCTCTTATATGCTCACTAGGAACGCCCGCACCGGTTAATTTGTCCCTCAGCGTGTGCCTAAACGAATGAAAAACCTTTGTGCTTTTAGGCAGTCCTAGAGAGGCTTTGTAGGCACTAAACCATTTGGAAGGCACGTGCCCTAGATTGGTATTTATGCGCCTTAAATCAAATAAAAATGAGGTTCTCGAAGGCCTTCCCAAGATGTTAATGAGGCCTAGTCTAATTAGCTCATTATGGATTGGAATCTTCCTTACCGAGCTCGGCGTTTTGACTCTATTTTCAATGTCTCCATTACTATTTATATCAATATAATGACAACCATCAGCGATCTTAAAATCTTGAACTTTAAGTTGACATAATTCTTCTAATCGAGCACCCGTATAAAGACCCAAAAGAGGCAACCAATACTGCCAATCATGGGTATATTTTTTCTCTTTAAAAAGTGCTGTTCCAAAGAGCAAGCGTAGGTCATCATCAGTAAACGGATGTCGCTCAGAGCGAGCAGAATGGGATCTCCTAGGAGCAATGCCTGAGAAAGGGTTACTCTCTGCATACCCCTGCTTTACAAGCCAGTTGAAGAACGAAGAGACCCGGCTCATAATATTTCTGACGGTCTCTAGACTGATAGAAACATATCCCTCCTCTACCAATTGTTTTAGAGTTTTCTCTTTGCGTTTACCTTTGTATCGGTTGGCCGGATAAGTCAGAAGTGTCTGTTTATATTGTCGGACAACTGACTTGGTTATTGCCTTGGTTGGTATGTCTCCTATTATCTCGATAAGCTGCCTAAAAGAGGCTTCATTCTGAGTGGCTGTTCGCACCCCCCAGTTTTGAATAAGTTGTTCCTGCTTGTATAGAGAAAAAGCCTCGGATAACAGAAGCGATGAATCTTCCGTTTGAACTAACGTGAGGGAAATACCTTTAGATGATTTACCGCTACCCACAACCTCGGACACTTGAAGTCGTAAGTTGCTCTCACAAGCGTTGGGGTTGGAAAAAATAGGGGCTAATTGATTGACCATTTGGAAGGCCTCCATCGGATCTTTAGTAGCTAATGACTGTCTAATAAACTGTTTATTCCAGCGAAGATTTAGGTAGTAAACACCACCTCGAACGATAGTGTAAGGGACTGATAGCTTTCTCATTGTGTGACACCTTGTGTGACAAAATGTGTAAAATCGAAAGCTAAAAAAGGTAAAAACCCTTTATAAACAAAGGTTTATTCTAGTTTGGTGGAGGCGGCGGGAATTGAACCCGCGTCCGCCAATCCGCCGCCAGTGGCTCTACATGCTTAGATCAGTCTTTAAATTTAACTCGTGACAACCCGACTGTCAGGGAACGCCAGAAGCGATTTCGGTAAAATTTTAATGAAGCCACCCCGAACAAGCTTTTTCACGATCTTGCGTAATATGACGCCTGAATGCCCAAGGGCGCTGGACGCACAAGCACGGCTCCAGTCAGACGGCACCCTTACTGGGTTTTAAGCAGCGAGTGCGTAGTTGTCTTCGTTGGCAACTATAATGTTGTGACTTTGATTTTACGAGATTCGCCACCATCTCGACATGCACCAGAGGTTTTGTAATCCGCGTCGAATCCAGAACGCCCCCAGAAATCCTATTTTATCACAATCACCCTAATTTTTTAAAAATCTATAATTTGGTGACCAAAATAATTAAAGTTGGTTATATTGCTTTATCAGTCGAATCTATATTTGTGTTTTAAATATGGTTATTATGAATCGATGGGGGGGGTTACTTTACTGTGATACCCATTAATTATGATCATCTTTTACGAGGGCTGCGCAGCTATGTTACTTAGAACTTTTGCTCTACTTTGCTCTTTATCCATAGCAACATCATCGTTCTCAGAGAATAAAGGATATCCATTTGTTGTCAAAGAAATGGCTAGCTTAAGTGCTCCGTGGGCTATGGAATTTCTGCCATCTGGAAAAATATTAGTTAGCGAGATGAGTGGAAATCTAAAATTACTCGATGAAAACGGAGCTGTATTAAATGATATTACTGGGGTACCCGAGGTGGTTTTTGAGGGTCAAGGCGGCTTTGGAGATATTAAAATACACCCCCGCTTTGAGCAAAATCAGTTGCTATATTTTAGTTATGCAGAAAAAGGGACCGGGGACCTAGCTGGCGCTACCGTAGCACGAGCAAAACTAACAATCGAAGGTAATAGTGGGTCTCTAAATCAGCTCGAAGTCATTTGGAGGCAAATCAAAACCAAGGGACGTGGTCATTATGGTCATAGGATCACATTTGGTCCAGATGGATATTTGTGGATTAGCTCTGGCGATATGCAAAAATTTAATCCAGCTCAAGATATGCAATCAAACTTGGGCAAAATTATCAGACTGAATGATGATGGTTCCTTACCAACAGATAATCCCTTCCCGTCATCGAACCCTGTTACATCTGAGATCTGGTCTTTAGGCCATCGCAATCCTCTTGGACTCTCTTTCGATAAAACTGGCCGGCTTTGGGAAGTTGAAATGGGCCCTTGGGGTGGTGATGAACTGAATTTAGTTCGTCGAGGTGCAAATTACGGTTATCCGATTGTTTCAAATGGTGATCATTACACACGCGATCCGATACCCGATCATGACACTCGGCATGATTTTTATCCTCCCGAAATCACATGGACACCGGTGATTTCTCCGTCATCGATGATTTTTTATGAAGGTGACGAGTTCAAGGAGTGGAAGGGAAACGCCTTGATTGGCAGCTTATCTGCAAAGGGTGTTGTCAGAGTAAAATTTAACGGAGACAGGGCTGAAGAAATAGAAAGATTTGAAATGGAGACAAGAATTAGGGCAATTGGTGAAAGCGCCGATGGCGCTATATGGCTTTTAGAAGATGGAAGACCAATCCGTAAAGAAAAATCATATGCGCAGGGAGGTGGACGTCTGTTGAAGCTAACAGCGGCTAAATAAAACTGTAATTCATTAATTAGAACATTATCACCAAGTTGAAAAATTATCTCCTGACAACCTCTGACGATTTTCCCCGTTACCTTTCATCAATTTCTCTGGAACCAGAATTATCTAAATTTATTAGGTTCAGATCTCCTCGAATTTTTCTAGGGATTGACCTACACTTAACCCAATAACTAGTTCTAAAAAAGGAATAAGGAAATGGAGCGAGGTGTTTTTTCCTCTCGGCTAGCTTTTGTTCTTGCTGCATCTGGCTCCGCTGTAGGTCTCGGCAACATTTGGGGCTTTCCAACAAATGCAACAGAGAATGGTGGCGCTGCTTTTTTACTGATGTACTTAGTACTTGCATTTCTGTTGGCTTATCCAGCTTTGATGGCCGAATTAATCATAGGGCGTCACACGCGATCCAATATGGTAAACGCCCTCACTGAAATATCTTCAGGAAAAACCATCAAATATTTTGGAAGAGGTATTGGAATTGCAGGAATGATTACCGCCGGCTTGATTTTAAGTTTTTATGCAATTGTTGCCGGTTGGATGATTTCTCATATGCTTGAGCCAATTACGCAATCATTCTCCTCTGGAATATCAGAATGGCTTGTGAGCGATAGTCTCTCTAGAAACATCTTATTGTGCGGATGCTTTATTATTCTGACTGCCTTGATTATTTCCAAGGGTGTTGAGAATGGTATCGAGAAATGGTCAACACGACTGATGCCAGCATTATTTGTTTTGATGGCTCTACTAATTATTTATGTCCTTTTTCAAAAGGGAGCTATTGAGGGGTTAAAGCACTATCTTGTTCCTGACTTTAATCAGCTATTTGATTCTAATTTAATTGTAAACGCAATGGGACAAGCATTCTTCTCGATGTCTCTTGGTGTTGGAACAATGCTAATTTATGGCTCGTATATTAGGTCAGATGAGAATCTACCAGAGGTCGGCGTTTTAGTAACACTCGCAGACACTGGCGTTGCTTTCTTAGCCGGCCTATTAATTCTGCCCGCAATCTTTGTCGCTCAAGAGTTTGGTGTTGCGATTTATAACGACACAGGCAGTTTAATTGCAGGCCCGGGCTTGATTTTTCAAGTACTACCCGCCTTATTCACTAGTATGGGTTCTGCGGGATCTTTAATAGCATTTGTATTTTTCCTATTAATGTCCATTGCAGCGATAACTTCGTCGATCTCCATGCTTGAGGTTCCAGTCTCTTATGTCGTTGAGCAATTTTCGATAAAGCGAGTCATTGCAACTTACATAATAAGTACAATCATCTTTTTATTCAGTGTGCTTATTTGCTTCAACTTTGAATCACTCTTTGGATTTGTTATCACTCTGACAACAGAGAGAGCGCAGCCGCTTCTAGGAGCACTAATATGTGTTTTTGCGGGCTGGGTCTTTTCTCGCAATAAAATACTTATGGAGATAAAAAGCGGTAATAACTTAGCAGAGCAGGGTATTTTTTGGAAAATATGGCCCAACTATGTGAAATTTGTGTGTCCGGTTCTTATCCTAGTTATATTCGCACAGAGTTTATGAATAAAGTGTTTAAGCAAAATTAAAATCAATCAATGCAATGTACAAGGGTTACTGAAAACTCTTAGTGTTGTAAAATGTACAAAAAACGGAATAAATAATCGTGAGTGATGATAAAAAACCTTTAAATTTCGAAGCACAAATTGAGAAGTTAGAAGTTCTAGTGGCTCAACTTGAGAATGGAAATTTAAGTCTAGAGGACTCAATAAAAGCTTATGAAGAAGGCGTAAAAATAGCACAAGCGTGTCAAGCTACCCTAAAGAACGCAGAACAAAAAGTAGAAATCTTAACTAAGCAGGGTGAGGAATTGGTCAAGCAGGATTTCAATACTGACGAATTCTAATTTCGGTTAGTCTGCCAATGAATAAGTACCTAGATGATCATAGAGAAACCTTCAACACGAAGTTAAGTCAGCTCCTTCCCGCTCAACATAATCATGCGAGCAATCTGCACTCTGCAATGCGTTACTCCATGCTGAACGGTGGGAAAAGAATCCGTCCACTGCTGTGTATCGCAGCAGCAGATGCTATCTCTGAAAATAACTCAGCAACATTTTCCGTAGCGGCCGCGATTGAAATGATGCATGTATACTCTCTAATCCATGATGATTTGCCATCAATGGATAATGACGATTTACGTCGCGGAAAGCCCACATGCCATGTTAAGTTTAATGAGGCAACAGCAATATTGGCAGGCGATGCACTCCAAGCTTTGGCCTTTGAAACCATAGCTGATATAAGCTCACTTACATATCAAAATCATATAAGGTTAGTGAAAATCTTGGCAGCAAATATTGGCTGCTCTGGCATGGTCAAAGGTCAAGCAATAGATTTGGATTGCTCGGCCACAAACTTAAATCAAGAGCAATTAGATGAGATGCATAATTGCAAAACTGGCGCACTCATTGAGGCAAGTATAATAATGGGCGCAATAACAACGCAGAAAATGTCTGATGCTCAAGAGGAGAGTTTAAAAATATTCGCTAAAAAAATAGGTCTTGCATTTCAGATTCAAGACGACATATTAGATGTAGAAAGTTCGACTGAAGAGATGGGGAAAAGCCGAGGTTCCGATGTCTCTAATAAAAAATCTACCTACACGTCTCTCCTTGGTTTGAGTAAATCGAAAGAGAGAGCCTCTTCCCTTTACAAAGAGAGTATCGATGCTCTTGAAGTATTTGAACACAAAGCTGATCCCCTTCGTGTTTTAGCAAATTTTATTATCTCGCGCACATATTAAACTTATTTTTAGTGTAATATTCATGATCCGGAAATCGTGTGAGTTAAAATAAAATATGGCTAAGTCGTTTAGTGAAATCCCTCTATTGCAGCCCGACACGCCTCTGCTAGATCTAGTAGATACTCCAGGTGATCTTCGTGATTTTAATGAAAAGCAACTTCTTGATCTTGCTGACGAATTAAGAGAGTTCTTGCTTTTTTCCGTCGGTCAAACCGGTGGGCACTTTGGTGCGGGTTTAGGCGTTGTTGAACTCACAGTCGCTTTGCACTTTGCCTATAACACGCCTGAAGATCGAATCGTTTGGGATGTTGGACATCAAACCTATCCTCACAAAATCATCACCGGTCGCCGGGACAAAATGGATACAATGCGAAAAGAAGGAGGTCTTTCAGGATTCCCAAAACGCAGTGAAAGCGAATATGACACTTTTGGTGTTGGACACTCAAGCACGTCTATCAGTGCAGCACTTGGAATGACTCTAGCCTCTAGCCATCAGAACAATTCGAGAAAAACAGTTGCGGTAATTGGTGATGGCGCAATGACAGCTGGAATGGCCTTTGAGGCGATAAATCATGCGTCTCATGTCGACAAAGATCTACTAGTAGTCCTCAATGACAATCAAATGTCGATTTCTAAAAATACCGGTGGCCTTTCTACTTATTTTTCTAAATTGTGGGCAAGTCGTTTTTATAATCAACTGCGTGAAACTGGCAAAAAAGCATTGAAGTCACTCCCTCAGACAAAGAACTTTGTTAGAAAAACAGAGGAATATATGAAAAGTATGGTCTCACCAGCGACCATCTTTGAAGAACTTGGTTTCTATTACATAGGACCACTCGATGGTCATGATTTACCACTTTTGACCAGTACTCTTAAAAAGCTTCAAGAAATTAAAGGGCCTGTGATGCTGCATATCATCACGCAAAAAGGCAAAGGTTACAGTCCAGCTGAAGGTGATCCTGTTGGATATCATGCTCTTACCAAAATCGAGCCGGTGAATCCGGATAAAGTAATCGAAAAAGCTAAACCCAAGAAAAAGATGCCGAAATATTCAGATGTTTTCGGGGAGTGGTTATGTGACATGGCGGAACAGGACGAGCGCTTGATTGGGATCACTCCAGCGATGTGCGAGGGATCTGGCATGAACAAATTTGCTGAAAAATTTCCAGATCGATATGAAGATGTAGCCATAGCAGAACAACATGCTGTAACTTTGGCTGCAGGCATGGCATGTGAAAACACTAAACCTGTGGTCGCTATTTATTCAACTTTTCTTCAAAGGGCCTATGATCAACTCATACACGATGTAGCTGTCCAAAACTTAGATGTGCTTTTCGCCCTAGACCGTGCCGGACTCGTTGGGCAGGACGGCGCTACACACGCCGGCGCTTATGATATTAGTTATCTTCGGTGTATCCCAAACATGTTACTTATGGCACCGTCCAACGAAAATGAAACCCGACAATTGTTATATACAGGCTTCATGCATGACGGTCCAGCCGCTGTGAGATATCCCAGAGGAACAGGTCCAGGCGTTCAGATTGAAAAAGAAATGCAACAACTTCCGATTGGTAAGGCAAATATTGTTAGACATGGAACCCAAGTTGCTATTTTGAATTTTGGAACACTTTTAAACTCTGTAATTGATTTATCAGATGAGATGAACTTCTCCGTCTTTGATATGCGTTTTGTGAAGCCGCTCGATAAGGAGCTTTTAATAGAAGCTGCAAAAAATAATGACCTGTTGGTTACGCTTGAAGAAAATTCAGTTGCCGGTGGCGCGGGTTCAGCAGTCTCAGAATATTTGGCTTCAGAAGGACTCACCATACCTATATTACATTTGGGATTGCCTGATTCTTTTGTCGATCATGGTGATCCTAAAGATCAATTAGCTTCAGTTGGGCTTGATAAAAATGGAATCAGGGAATCAATAATACAGCGAATGAATCACCTTTCGATTCAAGCTAAGAAACCAATGTTAAGTGCGGGTAAATTATGAAATTTTATGATTGTTCAACAGCGCCAAGTCCTAGAAGAGTAAGAATATTTATTGCTGAGAAAAACATTAAGATAGAAACGGTAGAACTTAATCTAATGAAAGGTGAGCATATGACCTCAGACTACCGCTCTAAAAATCCTAACTTAGAGGTCCCGCTGTTGGAGCTTGAAGATGGCACTACAATTCCTCAAGTAAATGCTATTTGTCGATATTTAGAAGATATACATCCAGATAATCCTTTACATGGTAGAGATCCAGTCGAAGGAGCGCTCGTGGAGGCAGCAAATACAAAGATTCAGTTAGATGGATTTATGGCAGCAGCCGAAGCTTTCCGTAATTTTACGCCTGGATTAAAAGACAGAGCAATGCCAGGTCCTCATAATTACGCTCAAATACCTGAGCTCGCAAAACGAGGTCTATTACGCCTAGACAATTTTCTCGCTGATCTAGAAAGTCATTTTGAGTCAAATGAATATATGGTCAGCAATTATTTCTCAGTTGCGGATATCAGCGCCCTAGTTTGTATCGACTTTGCAAAATGGGTCAAAAAGCCCATTCCAGAGGACTACAAAAACCTTCATAGATGGTATGGCACGGTTAGTGCGCGACCAAGTTGTAAAGTCTAATTGACTCTATAATCCAGTGGAGGATCTCTGTCTCCCAAAAGCGCCTCATATTGAAAATCCTCACCGACTCGACTTGCTAGCTCCTGCTTTGCCTCAATAATTATTGTGGGATTTTCGTATATTTGAATTGCTGAGTCGGTCAATACATCAGCCGCTAGTTTCATACCCTTAAGCCCAATAGTTGTGCCACCTGCTGCTACTGCCTGCCATGAGTGAGCAGACGTGCCGGGCACCCAAGTAGCTGTTCTGATACCCCCGGTTGGAATTAACCAGCTGACATCACCAACATCTGTCGAACCATATCCATGAGATTGCTTAAAAGGCATGATCTTTTTTTCATCTCCAAGTTTTTGTGAGGGCTCAAATAATGTTTTATAGATTTCTTGCGCATAGATTTGCTCATCTGATGTGTAATCGATTCCTCCCGAAGCACTTAATTGCGAATGCAGAAGTTTTTGAATTGTGTCATTTGGCATTAAAGAATAATTACCGTGCATGACTTCATAACTGAGTTGTGTCTCAGTGCCCATAGCTGCTCCCTCAGCAGCTTTTACGACTCTCTCGAATAACTGTTTTACAACCAATCGATCAGGATGACGAACATAGTAGTAAACCTCCGCAAGATCAGGAACAACATTTGGCGCGAGTCCCCCTTTTGTAATCACGTAATGTATTCTGGATTCCTGCGGAACATGCTCTCGCATCATATTCACCATCATATTCATTGCTTCAACACCATCTAGTGCAGATCTTCCCTTTTCTGGAGCACTCGCCGCGTGTGCTGAGATTCCCTTGAATGTGAATTTGCCAGACTTGTTAGCATTTGATGTGCTTGAATTTGCTTGATTAGAGGAGGCCGGATGCCAATGGAACATGATATCAACATTATCAAAAGCTCCTTCTCGTGCCATATAAACTTTGCCAGAACCCCCTTCCTCTGCAGGTGTCCCAAAAAAGACAATCCGACCCGGTGTTTTTGTCTCTATTAACCATTTTTTTATCATTACCGCAGCCCAGGCCGAGCCCGCACCAAATAAGTGATGTCCACATGCGTGTCCGGCACCGGTTATATTATCCGCTTGTTCTTTAAAAGGAGAATTAGTTTGAGAAAGTCCGGGAAGAGCGTCAAATTCACCTAGTATGCCTATTGTTGGACCTGACTCTCCATAAACTGCCTTAAAAGCGGTCGGTATCTCTGCCAAGTTATTTTCAATTTTGAATCCTTCGTTTTTTAACTCCTCTTTTAGTAGATTTGAACTTCTAACCTCTAAATATCCGAGCTCTGCATAATCCCAAAGTTGCAGTGCGAGAGTTTCAAAACGTTTTTGCTGTGTTTCAAGAATGTCATTGCTCAACCCTTGATTAACAATAAGAAGTAGTATTAATCCGAATATTAATCTAAACATTTAAAAGCTCATCTCCATATCTATATATACTGAGTAAGTGTATTACAAAATTTCAATAAAAAAAAAGGCCCCAAAAGGGGCCTTAAAAACTACTTATAACTGCTAAAGTGAGCCGGGGATAGCCCACTCTGCATACCAAGGTGTCTCACCTGGCTTTACAGCACCTATGTAGTCCGTTGAATCAAATACAAAAGAGGAACCATTATCCTGTGGGGTAATCGCGTCACCAGTAACTGACGCAGAGTCATTTGTAATGGCATAGTTACTGTCCATTATCACCGCTTCCTCAATTACGGTTGACCCTTCCAAAGGCATCTCCTTGTTAAAGGCAACACCCGCCGTATCACATAAGAAATTTCTCATAGTAATCGGTGTATCTAACTTCGGTGTGGATGAGTCTCCATCCGTATCAGAGTCATCAATTCGTGCGCAAGTAACGTCATATCCTGTAACCGCTGAATTGTGAATTGCTGCTGTTACCGATCCTCTCAAGCGCATACCAAACTCACCCGCACTGTTTGCAGCATCACCACCGATTACCGTGACATTAGCAATCACGCCCGCAGTCTCAGGAGTGTAGTCCTCATCAGAAGAGTTAAGCTCCAGACCTCTCGGATCGTTCGAACCAATTGGTATGGCATTTGGCGTTTGATTCTTAATAATCAATGCGTATTGAATGTTACCCTGGTAACCTTCATCAAAATCAATGTCGTCATCATCATTGTTTGTAAGAAGGGCATGCTTAACATTTGCTGTTCCACCGAACCACTCTATACCATCATCTTGATTGCCGTGAACTTGAACGTAGTCAATGAGCGTTTCATGACCGACCCCTTGCAGGGTTAAGCCATTGATCTCGTTGTTTGGGCCTGCGATCAAACCACCTTCAGCGATACGAACATAGCGAATGATTCCGCTATCATCAGCTGGATTACTACCGCCGTACTCTTGAACGAAGTCGCCGCCCTCACCTAGGACGTTACACCAAGCTTCGCCATCAGCAAAACAAGCTCCCGTTCCACCTTGACCATACTGAGGAGCAAAACCTTGAACTATCACTCCGCCCCACTCACCAGTGCCATCATAATCTGGATCGACACTGCTAAAGGTAATTGGGCTTGCTGGTGAACCGTTTGCAATTAGCTTGGATCCTCGTGTCACTAATAACACGCCATCAGAGAAAGCCTTAACATCAACGCCAGCCCTAATTGTTAATGTGACACCAGCAGCCACGATTGCGTCATACTCAGCCTGACTCGTTATTTCGACATTTCCATCGCCAACCTTAACAACACCGTCTAGACGGTATTCAACACCGGCGACCATAGTGTAATCCTGATCAATAGTTCCAGTGATCGTACACTCAGTTTTCGAGCTATTGCATGATGCAAAACTTGTCTCTTCAGCAACTTCTTGAGTTATTACTGATCCTGGTATTGTCCAATCAGCCCACCATGCAACTGATGAAGATGGATCCACTGCACCAATGTATCGTGTTTCATCAAAAGTAAATGCCGATCCGTTATCTTGTGGAGTAATCTCACTCGGAGAATCAAGCAACGCGGAAGTGTTAACAATTGCCATATTCTCGTCAAAACTGATACCCTCTTCAATTACGGTTGATCCTTCCAAAGGCATCTCCTTATTAAAGGCAACACCTGCTGTATCACAAAGGAAGTTCTTC
>CACJVE010000022.1 GCA_902596775.1 uncultured SAR92 cluster bacterium | reverse complement strand
AAAGTTGTGGATAAAAGGCGCAACATAATGAATCTATTGATATTTAGCTTTTCGACTCACACGACAAAACTGGTCATACAAAAATACCGTATTTGTTTCTATGTAGAAAAAATTTGTTTAATTGTCTTAAATCTTTGAATGCCGTAAAATTTTGGTGCTTGTTTCGGCATGTCTTTGGGTTTTAGTGGGGTCTAGCAATGGATATTTTTGATTTCTCCGAAGGTCGTGAGGGTTACTATGGTGACTTTGGTGGTGTGTTTTTGCCCGAAATTCTCCATGGGACGATAGAGGAACTCTTGCAGTGTTTTCGAGACTGCAAGAATGATCCTAATTTTTGGACTGAATACGAGTCAATGTTGAAAAGCTATTCGGGTAGACCCACACCCATAACCTATCTTGAAAATCTGTCAAAACATCTCGGCGGAGCCCAAATCTATGTCAAACGTGATGACTTGAATCATACCGGATCCCATAAGGTTAACAACGTAATTGGGCAAGGGCTTTTGTGTAAAAGATTGGGCAAAAAGCGGGTCATTGCAGAGACTGGAGCAGGTCAGCATGGATTTGCAACAGCAACAATGGCTGCGAAGTTTGGTTTTGATTGCCGAATATACATGGGAGCGGTTGACGTCGCTAGGCAGCGTCCGAACGTTTTTTGGATGGAAAATTTAGGAGCTGAGGTTATATCGGTTACAGATGGACAACAAACGCTTAAGGATGCTGTTAATGAATGTATGCGCGATTGGGTCACTAACATGGCAGATACTCACTATATTTTAGGCACTGCTTGTGGTCCACACCCATTCCCTGAAATGGTTAGCTGGTTTCAATCAATCATTGGGAAAGAGGCACGCAAGCAAATGTTAGAACAGACTGGGCGACTGCCTGACAAGGTATACGCATGCGTAGGCGGGGGATCAAATGCTATGGGAATCTTCCAGGGTTTTATGGATGATGAGAGGGTTGAACTCATAGGCTGTGAAGCTGGAGGTAAGGGAATCGGGTCGTATATGCATTCAGCTCGTCTAGCATATGATGATGCGAAGGTTGGAGTTGCTCAAGGTTACAAGACATATTTTCTTCAAAATGAGGACGGTAATATGAGTGAAACTCACTCGGTTGCGGCTGGGCTGGATTACATTGGTATAAATCCAATTTTTTCTCACCTTTGGGAGCAGGGAAAAGTGCGTTTCGAAGCTGCTACAGATGAGGAAGTAAAAGAAGCTCTAAAACTTGTTATGAAAACTGAAGGACTTATCCCCGCACTGGAGACAACTCATGGTTTCGTAACAGCAATCAAAGAAGCTCCGTCTTTAAGCAAAGATAAGATTATTTTAATAAATCAATCGGGTAGGGGAGATAAGGACATTTTTACAATTGCTGATGCATTGGATGACTCTAAATGGAAAAGTTTTATAACTGGTAAAGCTCGCGACTATGATTTGGAAAAAAACTGATGGGCATAAAGACTTTTATTGAGCAAAAGTTGGATTATAAAGATATTCTAGTGATGGGTCATGTGGTCTGCGGTTATCCTAGCTTTGACGATAATATTTCTGCTTTAGAGATTATGGAGGATTGCGGGGTTGATTTAGTTGAATTGCAATTTCCATTTTCTGAACCAAGCGCAGATGGTCCGTTGTTTGTCAAAGCCAATGAAATGTCTATTAAATCCGGTACTACAGTGGATAAGTGCTTTGATTTCATGTCAAAAGTAACAAGCCAATTTTCATTTAAAGTCTTAATGATGGGCTATTTCAATACTGTTTTCCAAATGGGTGAGCGAGAGTTTCTCCAGCGATTAAAGTTCTCTGGTGGAGACGGATACATTATACCAGACCTTCCAATTGAAGAGGCTGTTAACTTACATTCGATGTCAAAGGAATTTGATTTGGATCCCATTATTTTAATGACTCAGACGACTAGTGAAGAGAGATTAAAAAAACTTGGAAGGTCTTGCAGTGGAATGGTTTATGCGGTCGCAAGAAAAGGTGTAACTGGCTCTAAAACAATAATGGACGATAGTATCGAATCACTTATCAATAGATGCAGGAAATATACTGATGTCCCGTTGGGAGTTGGTTTTGGTATCAGTAACAGGGCAGACTTAGATTTCCTGAGAGGTAAAGCAGATGTTGCAATTATTGGAACTGCTGCATTAAAAGCGTGGGAAGATTCAAAACAGGCAGGGTACCGACAATTCTTTGAGTCGTTGCAATTAAGCTAGTTTTTGATCTGATCTAATCTCCAATCATTTATTACCTCTTCAATGATGGCATCTAAGTTAGGGGCGGGGCTAGCAGTGATTGAGCTGATGTTCAGTAAGTAAGCGCCATCCCTCCCCATTATCGGCCCTATCCAACCCGGCATTTTTTGTAGCTTCCCTTCATCCAAAAGAGCTTTTAATTTAGACGCAAAACCATATCCAAACTTTCTGACTAAACTCGAATTTGATTGTAGATAAGGGTCTAGATTCCCTGAGAAATGATGTGGTGAGATCTCTTCTTCAGAATTAATTATTTTTAATTTTCGTTCTGCCTGTACGTAGGAATCAGTTTTAGATGAGTTGCTTGGAAATATGAGATACAAAAATTCAAATATGACATCTCCCTCATATCTATATTTATTGTTCTCATAAAAAAGAGCCAGCTCTTCGCGACTAGGAGTTTTCTTGTCACTGACCGCTGATAGTATTCCAGTTAGCTTTGAGTACTCTTCCGAAACCTCCTCATTTATGGGTTCTTTTAAATTTAAATTCAGTTTTTCACTAAGATCCAAAATTGTTTGCTTATTCACTTCGTCCATCTCAGGAGTCAATTTATAGTCATATTCATCAGCTTGTTCACGAGTGTCTTGTAAAAATATAAAAGAGATTGAAATAACTGATACTGAAAATAGCGTTAGAAAAAAATATTTTCTTTTTAATTTTTCCACAAATTAAGCACCCAGATTCTGAATTTTCGATTATTGTCGAAAAATTTTTATCCATTGTCCTTCTGTTGGCTCACCGGTCGGGTAGTGGCCATTTATTATTCTTAGGGTATCAATATCTCTTTTATTCAAACCCTCTGTACTGGCAATTTCCTCATAAGTTTTCGCAGATTCTACTTTTAAATATTTCATCACTTTTGGTTTTTGGCCAGCTATTTCGGCAGATGATATTGGTCTAAATGTATTGATAGATTCTTTTAATAGTTCGTCAGTTTTAATGAAGTTGTCGGAATCTTCAACCTCTCCACTAAAGAGAAATGCGTTTAACTTGTAATAAACTACCGCTATTCTAATTTTGTTGCCTTTCTCGTTTTTTAATATTCCTGTGAAGCCTTTAAGACCAGATGGCGTAATCACTTCTCCGTCTTCAAGCATTGGTACATTAAGATAGTTATATAAATACTCCTCAGGACTTTGAATCGTTCGACGAAAAGTAGTCATTATTAGTTTGGCAGATTCATCCTCTGATGACCCGGTGACAGTTGATTTGCTTTTGTCTTCAAGGTATGTCCAATCCGCTGGGAAATCAATTCGAACTCTAATATCCATATTAGAGTATCTTTCAGGAGGCGATACTTTAGCTAAAAAGTTCTCGCCCCAAACTAAACCATCAGTTAGCTTTCTGTAGTTTTCGGCGCCATCTCCTCGAGACCTGTCAGATTTAAGTTGATTAGCTTTAATAACCACTGTTCGCAATCGAGAATCATTTCTGGGATGGGATGAAAAGACACCATGATATGTTGGTCTTGTGACTCCGCGAGAGGTTGCTTGTTTTTTTTGGAGGGACTCGTAATCTTTCATGATTGAGAGCATGGATATCATTTCGGCTGGTTCATATCCAAGTTTTGCCATGTATTCTGCGCCGGCTTCATCTGCCTCAAGCTCATTTTTTCTTCCTCGCCCTTTTATCAACGAGTTTGCATAAGCCATACTTGCTTCATAAACCTCTGAGCTTCCTGACAGTACACCTGCAATTGTGGATAGGATTTTTGCCCCCGTTGCCTTTTCTTCTTGACCAAGCACATGCTCTCGAGTTATGTGTCCAACTTCGTGAGCAATTACGGAAACCAGTTGAGCCTCATTACTTACGTAATTCAGAAGCCCTCTGTTGACATAGATATAATTATCCCTGGTGGCAAACGCATTTAAGTCTGGCGAATCGAGAAGGGTAAAAATAAACTTTTGATCAGGCATTTCAGATACTGCAACGATCTCTTCGCCGAGTCTTCGAATATATTCTTGTAAGATTTTATCATCATATATTTGGGTGCTCTCCAACGTCTTATTATATATCTCCTCTCCCGTGACCTTGGATTGCACATTGAACGAGATCAAGGCTAGAGTTATGTATAAAAGTATATGTGTGAAGCGATTCGTGTGCATTTTCTTCGGACTAGTCCACGGTAAAAAATTTTCGAAGTTGATTGCCGAGTGAGCTACATGCATCACTCTTTACAGGGGTTAACAAGGGAATAGGAGCAACGGCACCTATTAAATAGGACGTTCCCTCAGAATCAACTCGTAGTCGGCCCTTTTCAGTCAAATCAACAAGATCCCAAATAGTTGCATCGTAGGTTGATAGTTTATCCCACTGAGCAAAACCAAAGCATCCTCCACCTGCAGGACCGACTGCGCAGCTTATTGATCCTCCTTGACCCATAGTCTCAGTCGACCCATCTAACCAAACTAAATATCTTATACTCTGTTCATCAACTTTGACGCGCACCGATTTTTCTTGCATTAATCTTTTCAATCTCGGTAGTCCTTTTGGAGCTGTTCGAGGTTCAAACCAAGGATATATAGAGTCTATGAACTCTTGTTCAGCAACTACTCGAATATCAGCAGAGTTGATCCTGTTGGCGACGCAATCGATGAATTCGCTATCAGTTTCATAATGACCGGCATCTCTTCGGCCTAAGATAACCACTTTTTCAGAGTCGTTAATCTGGATTGCTTGGTTGGTTGGACGAAATTCATCGACTGTCGTGACAGCTGAGCATCCTGATAGAACCAACAGGCCTGAGCATATCGAAAAGAGTAGAGATTTACAGTTTCTGATCATTTTGATCTCTTTTTTTTACCCATTGGTTGATGGCAGGTATTCGGTAAAAGTCAAGTAAAAGCTTGGCCCCAGCATCCCGTAAAGCCACATTTGCAGCTTGACTTATCGCGTTTTCTTTTGAGTAAAGAAAGGCACTCGGTGTTTTACCGTAAGCCGGCATAAACCAGTTAGAAATTGTGCGACCATCAGGATCTTGAATTACTAAGTTATATTTGATCCATACTTCAAAAACATTTAAATAGTTTTCAGAGGGCGTTGCAACCTGCACATCTGAATTGGACAAGGAAATTATCAAATCAGTATTTTCGGAAGCTAAATCAGTATTTTCTATGAAATAAACTTCAGTAAATAAGCCTTTAAATGCACTTTTAAACAGATTTACTTGCGACAAGCCCAGGTCGATCGTCGTTTTGTCATTCGGTTTTCCTACAAATTGAGAAAACTCATCAGTAAATATAATCGCTACCTTAAGTTCTTTTGGACTAAACAATACATCAGGAAACGATTTATTCACGCTTACGTTACTGACTGAACTGCACGAGCTCAAAATAATTGACAATGCTATTATCAGTAAGAATTTAATTTTTTTAGTGCCTGTCATCTGCAAATAACTCATCACTGTCAATCTAGGCTATTCAAACCAATGAATGTGCCGCCGTTACTATAACTTAACTCTCTCATAAGCGCCGCAAACCTTATAGCAGACCTATTAGGCGATATCCCTGGTCTCAAATGCACGGGGAACCCGATTGCGTGTATTCTAACGAGCCTTTCCTCGTTATTTGTCGCTATATTCAAAGAGTCGATCACTTTAACTACTTTTCTGATAGATCTTCCTTGGAAATCATCACCAAGTGTATAGATACTTATTTTACGTTCGGGCTGGTAAAAAGTTTTAATCGCATTTTCTATTCCTTCGACTGGGCTTGAATTGCTGAAGGGTGCCCACGAAGATAATTTATCAATTATTAGATCTCGCATCTCAGGACTATCGGGTATCCATTCGCTGTTAGATTGATTAAACATAAACTGACCCATATCATTCATAATCTGAAGTCCTTTGACTTCAGGATAGACATCTAAAATATTTAACATCTCGGTCTGGACTTTAGACCAAGCAGATGACTGCATGCTACCAGAAGTATCGATCACAAATATAATGTAGTCACTATCTGCGGGAATTCCTCCCACTAAGTCATTAGATTGCTGGAAATCAGGACCCAGAAGTCGTTGCATCTCCTCAGTTAAAACCTGCATCACTAATTGCAAGTTTTGCTTTTCCTCTGATTGTGATTGCGCGAGTTCTGCCGACTGTTTCGAGACGCTGGCAAGCTTTTCTTTTAATCTCGCAATTCGTTCGTTTAATTCAGAAAGTTGTTCACGGCGTGATTTGAGTCTTTTATCAATTTCTCGTGTTTCTCCGCGAACAGTGAATAATGCTCTTTGATATTGCTCAATCGATTCGACTATATTTGACTCGATTTCCTCAACGGCCGAGGGATCACCAACTTTTGCTATTATCAAAAGTAATACTATTGCACCAAACCCACAACTTATAACATCAAGAAAAGAAATGCTTGCTTCTTGCTGTTCTCGTTTTCGCTTTTTAATATTCAACTCCTAATCTATGGCCAATCTTTTGAAGGAGCAATAAATGCGCCATTTGTATCTAATGCTAACTGCCAAAATAACGCTGCAGCCTCTGGATCGCCCTCCATCGGAAAGAGAATAGTATTTACGGGAATACCAGGCAGTAATTGTGAGATGGCTTCACTGAAATATTGTTTTCGCTGACCTCCTGAAACCATGTAGTTTCTTGGTTTTGATTTTGACATAGTTGGCAGGCCGTCAGTAAGAATAAAGATGTTATCGGGTCGCATTTCGAATTCTGAAACAATACTAATACCTGAAACAAGGCTTGTGCCTCCTGATGGTATATATGCTTTTGCAGCCTCTACGACGCGTTCGATGGATAGAGAATCTGCGGCATCTAGCCATTCTCGATCGCTATCACTCAGGACTACATTAGCGGTCTCACTAAACGTATAAACTTGGAACCGACTGCTAGGCGGAAGCTGAGCTAGCAACCACTCCATGGTCCTCAGTGTCCATTGCCATTTGGGAGACGCGACTTTTAAATCATCAGCCATATTTCGCCTTCGAACTGCATTAACAACAGTATCGGCAAGCATGCTGGCGGACCCATCTATTAAAATGAGTACTCTTTCACCGCCAAGAGTTAAACCAGTAAGATATTGTCGATTACCATCTCCCACAAACTCCCTTACCTTATCTCCAAATTCAACCTCTTCAATATTTGCCGTTTCTTCCTCAAGTTTTTTTACCTGTAATCGTAGTTTATCTAAATTTTTTGGATCTTCTTGAATGCTTTTCTCTTTTTCTTCTAGCTCAGTAATAATCCGTTTAGACATACCCTGTGTGATCACAAGTTCTTTTTTGATGTTCTCTAGACTATTAAGAATTTCAGTTTTTAATTGTTCTGCCTCTCTAATATCTTGTTCAAGTAATTCTGCCTCATTGGAGAGCTTTTGATCAGGAATGATGATTTCACTTGTATTATGTCTGAGAATGAGGAACAAAAGGGTTACGGCGCCAAAGCCACACGCCATAATATCTAAAAAGGATAAACTAAAAGCGATATTTCTTCTTTTTCTAGCCATTTTGTACTTCGATTAGGAGTATTTCTGTTTTATTTATTGTAATTAACTCACCTGCTTTAAAAATTTTAGGTAATTTAATGTTTTTAGAATCTGTGCAATGGAAAATATCAAGACGCCCATTTTTTAACACAAATGCGAGATCAGAATTTTTATTGATGCCCGGTTCCGTCTTAATCGAATTATCTTCAATGTTGATACTCAGTTGGTTATCCAGATTCCATGCTTTATTATTAAAAAGTAAATGTGTTGCGGTGTGAAGGTCAACTGTATTTGCCCTGCTAAGATCTTTCTCATCAGTTTTCATACTCTCAAATTTTACGATCTCGTTTTTTTCAGATTGATTTTTTTCAATCACCTTGGATACATGATCTATATCAAAATCAGGAACGATCCCAAGATATCGGTCAGACGAATCTAAAATTTTTTCTAGCAGTTGTGCAGAACCTTTTATAGCAAAGGGTTTATTTGACTTTAGTACTTTGTTTGATATTTTTCGCCATTCACTTGCAAGCAAAGTTTTGATCTCTAACAAATCGAGAGAAATCTCAGAAATACCTGATGGACCTTTTATCTTGAAGACCACTTCTGAACGATCTTTTATCTCTAACAAATTTTTCTTGATTTGGTTAAAAAGACTCTGAGCTGCAGGACCATCGTGAAGAGGATCATAGCGAGAATTTTTAATTAGCTTATTTGAAACTTCTTGTGCCAATAGATTGCAGATATGCAGAAACCCGAAGTTAGGTAGGGTTTCATGATCTGTTACTGAGAAAATACTCCCGGAGTCTGAAGCTGATTTCTCAACAAAAGTCATGGTTGTTTGGTGTAACTGCATATCAATAATCCATGCGTTTTCATTGATTGTCATGGACGCGAGGAGGCTGTCATCAACGACCGCTCTGAGTTTTGTGTTGGATGCCTTTATGAGTCCGGATATTAGGGATAACTGCTCAGATGAAAAGGTTTGAGGAACACTTAAAATTAACTCAGTAGAAGAGCCCGCATTGTTTAGAAGTTTATTTAGTTGTGCATATGCGATATCAGCATTATGCCGAGCCCATCTCCAGTTTTTTTTGAATAAATTTTGGTCTAAAAATAACCAATAATTATTGAGACATTTATCTGGATACTTCCAATTACTTTTATACGCCTCTTCACCGGTATTAATACCGGACTCGTTGATTAAAGCAAAACCACATTCACTATATATCTTGCTTTCCTTGGTACTTATCTTTAAACAAAGATCATTAAGTTCAAGTAGCGCGATTGTCATCTATTCGGAGGCCTTCATAAATCGGAGTAAATTATTCTCACAATATGAGTGAGAATCGAGTACAAGTCGTTCCTGCATCAGTTGCAATTGATGCATAAAAAACATAACAACCATACTTATTAAGAGTGCTATAAATGTTGAGTTGAACGCTACACCTAAACTACTAGTAACACCTGCTATATCTCCCTGCATAGCCTCGTGAGCTTGGCCAAGTGCTGCTCCAATACCTCGTACAGTTCCTATAAATCCGATTGACGGGATTGCCCATGTTATGTATCGAATCATGGAGAGCTCTGAGTCAAGTCGATCATTTTCGGCTTCACAAACGCCATCAATAGCCTCCGACGCAAACTGAACATTATTCGTGACTTCGAACCGTGATAAAGCAGCCTTCAAAGTTCTTGGCAAAAGGAAAAAGTCTTTCTCTTGGGAGATTGACTCGATGGGCCGTATGAGTTGGTTCACATCCTGAGGTAATATTTTGGTGCCTTCCGCTAAATTGAAAAACCTTTCGGAAAGCATGGATTTTTCACGCATAGCAATACGAGATTTATATCCCATTATTGACAATGACCAAAGCATCAATATAAAACAAGACTCTTGCTCTAGATCCTTTATGACTACGAAGAATGATCTTGGGACTTCATATTGCTCCCCAGCGGCAGCCATTTCTGCATGTTTTTTAATAATATTTTCGGCGTTTGGTCTTATAACGGTCACATAAATCGTATGAACAATAATTATCGAAAGTAATAGTGCGACAATTTGAAAAAACATTTCATTTGAAGTTCTATCGGTTGAGCTAGCCATCTTTTTAACCTTTTAAAGTTTAGATATCATATGGAATGGGTACTGGGAAGTCTTCAGAGATTTCCTCATCTGGATCAAAATCATTACTTTGTGTGCTTTGATCAAGTGTCTGTGATTTTTTTACGTCATTTGCAATAATTTCGTCAGATTCGTTACTCGAAATTTGGGCCTCTACAGTACTGGTCTCGTCCGCGACTAATCCACTCATAAATATTAAGTTTAAAAAAATAAATTGAGTATATTTCATAAATCCTCTCCGGGTGCGTCAACATACCGAGCTATTCTAAAGCCTACGTCAGGACGTTGCTCCCTGCCTGGTTGACGAAAGCTGAGTCTCAATTCCGACCTCGACCCAAGGGCCCAACTGGCCCCCCTTATAACATGACGATTTCCTGAATTTGGACCCCTATAGTCTACCAATGGTTCAGTATTATTAGCACGTATTTCATAAAAATCGTTAGTCCACTCTGACACATTCCCACTTAGGTTGAATATTTTTTTCTCATTTGGTTTGTAACTTCCAACATTAGCAGATACAGAGTTTTGATCATTATAGTTTTTTATTACAAAAGGGAGAATGGCACTCGCAGTTTCATCTGCATAATTATCTGCCACTTCAGATGGTGGGTATGAGGAACCCTTCCAAGGAAAAATTCTAGAGTCTCCATTTTTTGATATTTTGGATACCCAAGCCCACTCACTCTCTGTTGGAAGTCTATATCCATTTGAATTCCAGTTTATTGAACTTATTTTTTTGTTGGTGACCTGATAGAATTGAGCGAGACCCTCCTTTTCACTAAGCCAATTACAAAATAACGCAGCATCTTCCCATGAAATATTCGATACTGGCTGTGTATTTAAATCGAGGCTAACACCACGAATTGAAGATGAATTATGTCCTGATCTCCATTCTCTATATTCAGCATTACTGAGCTCTGTCGTTGCTAAATAAAATGGCCGATTCAGTTGCACCAATTTTTTGGCCTCGTTTGCTCTTCTTCCAGGCTCTCTCCTAGGTGCACCGAGAAAAAAAATTTCACCGTTTGGCTTGAAAAGTCTTAATTTAGTGCCAACAGGGGATGTGATTATCTCTGGTCTAGAAGCCCAATAGGCTTGTTCTAGAGTCATTAAGTTTACAGATATTGATTGCGTCATTTTAGGTCTTGGATTAATTGAGAGTACCTTAGTTTCAAAACCAGTTTTTGAAATAGATACTTGGTGTTGTTTAGCGGGTAGCTTCAAAGTTTGGCTTCCAGATCTGACAGATTTTCCATCTACGCTCACCGATGCATCTTTGGGAGTTATGTCGATATATATTTCTCCAATATTCTCTATAAGATTTACCTCAAGCTCAAATTTTTCCTCAGGATTAAGAGATATGTTTCTTGACGTTTTAAGGTATCCATCAAGGTACAGATCTATTTTATGAGTTTGATTAGCGTTTAGTTGGGTATTTAATGGAGTTGTTCCTACATAACTCCCATTTATAGTCACATTTGCGCTAGGTGGTTGGCTAATTAGGCTGAGTAAACCATCCGCTAGTTCCATTGAAATAGTTTCGTATTCTGAGAATGAGCCTGCCTTAACAAATACTTCATTTACAAATGTTTTATAACCAGGCAATGAGATTGAAATTTCTGAACCAGTCTCGAGAACTTTCGTGGTAATTGGAGTTTTACCTTGCAATTTTCCGTCAACTGACAGAATTGCATTATTAGGTATTGATGAAAAGGTTACATTACCCCAAGATGGATCAAGTGATATATTCAGCTTTTGTTTTTTGCCAAGGCCTTGTATCTCAACATTTTCATTCTTAGTAAAGTATCCATATTTCTTAAACGTTAGCTCGTGTAAGCCTTTGTCAATGTTTTCAATAATTAAAGGTGTTTCGCCTTGAAACACATTATCTAAAATTACCTCGATAGGCGATTGATTGGAATCAATCTTGAGATCTCCCGGCAATGGGATCAAGTTCAGTTTAATTTCAGGAGAGTAGTCTTCTTTAAGATTTAAAATCTCCTCAAGAGTAAAATATCCTTCTTTTGATGCCCTTATTACATATTCGTCTTGTAAAAACAGATAATTTTTTCCGATATTGAAACTTAGTCCATCAACATTTATTTTTGCTCCCTCAGGCTGAGTTACAAATATAACGGAGCGGGAAAGCATCAAAAAGGCAACAATTACGCCGCTCACGAATATGAGCATAGTCAATAGGATGGACCGCTTTGACACCTCTTTATTATTCGAATAAATGGGAGTTTGGATAGGACGAAACTCCGTTGCGGAGATTTTATTTTTTGATGTCATCTAACCACACAGTTGTCAATTTTCTTCTTTATTTAGTTGGTTTATTATTACTCCGGAATCAGTATACGCACAAATTCTTATGTTTGGAGCAGACAAAATAGTTAGCAGTTCAGCGTTATATTTTTTCAGAGCAAATAACAGTGATATCTTTTATAGTCTGACTTGGTTCGATTACGAATTCTACTCTTTTATCTCGAAATCCTGATCTTCTTCCTTGAGCAATATATTCGCCGGGAATGAGTGACATAGTATATTTCTCGAAAAGACCTATAGTTCCAACCTTGAAAATAGTAATCTCAGTTTTTTGATCAGATAGAAGATTGATATTAAATAGTTTTCTTGAGTCCTCTATGATGTTAGATAACTTGAGTATCTGATTTTTTAGTTTTACTCCTTGGTTATTAATTCTTTTAGCATTGAGCAGTAAACTTTTTGCGGATTGATAGTTGGACTCCGAAGACAGTGTGAGCGGGTTATAAATGAAATTTTGTATATTTTTGTCCAACTGTGCTCTTATCCGAATATTGATTAATTTTGCCTGTATATCGGTTAGAGTCGAATCTTGGAGGAGTGCTGACTCATAAATTTCAAGAGCTTTTTGCCAATTTTCCTCTCTTTCTTCAGATTCTGCGATTGCAATCTTTTTTGATATTTGAAAAGACGTTTGTCTTGTTTCGAGCTGAACAAGAGCCTCTTTAACATCTGAGCGGTTTGGATACGTGATAAGAGCCTCGTTGAAAACTTCACGAGCTAAACTAAAATCATTTTTGTTTAGTGCACTAAAGCCTTGACTCATAAACCGAGTGAAATTTTCTTCTTTGATTAATCGCTGCAGCTCATTCAAGCTCAATTCAGTTTGCAGTCTGTCTGGATCTATCAGCGATGCTTCAGTCAGAATATTTTTGGCATCGTAGAAATTTCCAGATTCTATGAGTTGCCTACTCTGCATTATTAGATTAAATAATTGTGGTAGGTTTTTGGCTCTCTTTTTGAGTAATTTGATATCTTCATTATCAGGTTCAATAAGACTGGCTAGGTCAACTGAGGAACTAACTTTTGGAATCAATAGTTCTGAATCCAGTTTTTCTATATCTTTATTTGATTCATTAATTGTTTGTTGAACTATTTCTTTGCCCCTTAATTTCAAAGATACTAGCTGATCAAGAGCGTCCTTATACTTCTCTATTGATTCTAAGTAGTCTCCCGTCCGGTACAACTCATCTCCTTCACTAACATTCTTTAAGGCACTTTTAAATTTTGAGTCACCCCATTTATCAACCGATTGAGATTCTAATATGTCTCTTGCCTCTATTAATTCTTCGAGTACCAGTTGGGCACTTTTTCTATATCTTGTTTTTTCTGCGATAGTCGATTGAGAAATTTCGTTGGAGTCTACTGATGATAAGGTATTCATCTCCTCCGTATCAGTGAGCACTGTTTGAATTTCCAAATTAGGTAAAATAAAAATCACAGATAGCGCCGCCAATGAAAGCACCGACAGAAGAAATTTTTTCATCTATTAAATCTCTAGCTTCTGTAACTGATTAAATATTTTTTGATGCATAAAAGAATCCTTTCTTTTACAAGGATCCTCTTTCTTTTATATAGATCTTTTCCATTAACGACTGCCATTGATCGTACTGCGCTCTTACAGTTCCTGTCAGAGTAATGGTCTGATCCTCGAGTGCTATGACTTGAGGTGCAATTTCTGATTCTAATGAAGATCCCATTTCTGCAATAGATTCATCAAAAGAGGCTGCCTGCTGCTTCTTCTCTAGACCCGACTTGAGTATAAAGCCTCCAACAGCTGCTGTAGCCGAGCCCGCATCTGAGGCAAGTCTTGTCTCTGCCTGCGTTCTTCCATAAATTCCAGCTAAAATCGATCCTATCCCAGCAATTATTCTTTTGTTACCTTGACGATCAAGTTGTCTTGATCTCACTACAGAGTCATAGGTGGCGGCCCTGTAGTCTTGATATGCAAAATGCATTTGTTGCGAAAAAGAATCGTAGTAATCTTGCATAGTATCTATATAAATGTAATCCCGTTGCCGAATTTTGGTTACTCTTTGGAGGAGTGAGTCCTCTTTTGCAGGTAATCTTTCAAGTCGCGTGACGCCTTTTTTATCCGTTTTCATATATTCCGAAAATGCTTTAGGAGAAAATTTTTCAGCGAATTTTAGCTCAGATATGCTCCTAAGCTGTTCAACATTTTCGTCCGCGAGTTGCTCTCTGGTTATGAGCATGTCATTAGCAATTTGAGTGAAGACATTTTGAAAAGGATCGCCAAGTGAGGATCTCATTTTTCTATCATAGGCCAACCTGCCAGCCACTTTTGTATATTTTTTGGAAAACCACTTGCGTCCCGAGATGTCAGAGACTGAAATTTCAAGGGATAGTCTCTCACCATCTGAATGTAAAATGACGCCTTTTATGAATACATCGGTTACAACTTCATCGTTAGGTATAACTCTTACAGCACCCCAGGCACCACTTTTTTCCAGCATTTTCGCAAGTTGATTAGCAAAATAGATGGATTCAGCGTATCTGACTTCTGGGAATACCAAATCGTCGTCATCAGAAAGGTAAAGTCCGTCATTTAATGTTGGAATTCCAATATCCAACAATAGGTTCTCTGGTATCGGGTAAGTGGGAGTGATTAATTGAATTGGAGTTGATGACGTAACTTTGTCGACTGATGCGATGCTTGAAGCACACAAAATTAATAAATAAAGGAAAATAGAACACGTAAATAAAGTATTCGATTTCGAAAGAGAGTTAATCTGTTCTTCTGCGTTAATTTCCAACTTAAATGCCCTTAATCTTTCTATACTCATCCCATAGCTTTTCTCTCAATACAGGATTGCGTTCTTTCATTGCCGCTTCTCTTATCTGCCTCAGAACAATATCGTCTCCTTGCCCATCCCCAATATCTTCAGGAACTGTAGCAGATCTACTCGTCTCACTGCCTTTTCCTGGAGTTCCCTCTATCGCAGCTTGAGTCATTTCTCCGTCACTCGTCTCCAACTTAGCACCTGATTGAGCTTCCATATCATAGTCTTGATTTTCAACTACAATATCACCTGCGTCACTTAATGGTCCTATCTCATCATCGTCTTCGAGAGAGGAGCCGCCTGCCGGGCTTAATATATCAATTTCATCTATACGGGCATCGCCACTTTTTTCCGCTAAAGTGTCATCAAAACCATCCAATGAGTCATCTAACGCCCCATCGAGGTCCTCCATACTTTCCCCTCCCTCACTCCCAGGCATTTTTGATGAGTCTGGCATACCTGGCTGACCTCCGGAGGGCGCTTGAGTTCCAGTTGAAGGACTCTGTGATCCCGACGGTTGCGATGAGCTTGGGGGGCTTATTGTTGTTGATCCTCCGGGAAGCGAGGGCATACCACCGGTCTGGTAAGATGGCATCTGGCAACCAACAACCCCAAGGAAAAAAACTACAATTGTTGCAGACGCCACTATCTTTTTTATAACAGCAATCATTTCTATGCTTCAACCTTGGGTAAATAATATGGAAGAATAAGTTGCATCGATCGAGTTTTCCCATCAGAAAATGATGGCCTAAATCTGCGCTTCTTAAAGTATTTTCTCAGTACTCTCTCATCATCATCAGTAAGATCATTTTTTTCTTTATCTATCTCGATATCCAGTGCTGAACCTGATCGAGAGATGGTCATCGAAACTTCAATTAGATTAAAGTCTCTGTCGTCATTTAAAAATCCATCCTTACTCGGTTCATCAAAATTGATTATCTTACCCATCCCAAAAATATTATTCCTAATCAATTCTGGCTCTGAAGAAACGGAAATTAGCTCATCTGCAAGGCTATATGCTTTTGTAGCCGATCCAACTTGACCAAAAATGAGGTACCAATCACCCAGATTCGCCACTGCTTCAATCTGATCCATCATCACTGATGGACTCTGTTCCATCGTAGCCTTAACGACTTTTTGAAGAGCGGCAGAGCCTCTTGAATAATAATTATGAGAACTGATGGGCGAGTTTCTTTCAGTAGCATATCTGTCAGTTGTGATTGACATCCCACCCTCCTGTGGTAGCCCATAATCCTTAATATGGCGAGCGAGCATATATTGAATGCGACCGATTTGCTTATATTTCTTAGGTGTCGATGGATCACCTAAGTCAGCAGATTCATCTAATATTACATGCAGCTTTCTAGCGAGAATTTCGAGGGATGTTAAATTTGGAAAGCTATCCCTAGGATCCCTCATATTATAACTTTCGGTATGCCAATTAATCAGCGACTCGATAACAGGCAACATTCTGACATCCCTTTGCCCATAGACTTTCTCATTAACTCGATAATATTGATCTATCGCTTTTTGAGATTGCTCCCAATCATTCATTGCTCGATGAGATTCTGCGATCGCTCTTAAGTACGGAGTTTGGCTGAGGCTGAAGAGTCCATAGTTAATTTTTTCTATCTGCATTCCTCTTTGATAAACAAGATTTGCATTTTCAAAATCACCATTAGCTTGGTATGAGTTTCCCAAACTCATTAGTAAATCAGAGAGCTGAGACGAATAAGAGCCCTCATTGGCCTCGACTAAATCGATTTCTTCAAGGTACTGATTTATGCTCTCGGCAGTGCCTTGTGCAATAGACATCGACGCGAATATGATACCGACGACTGCTATCAAGAGATGAATCGATGAATTGTGGCTTTTTTTTATCTTAAAACTGCTCACATATTTTCCTGTTCAAATAAACAATTATTTGCAAATTCGATTTGTTTTCAGGCACATAATTAGATTTTAATCTTAATGTTCAAGTCTCCATTTTCGAGGCATCACCTGCTTTTACTATGGAAAAGTTAGTCAGAGAAAAATATTTTTTAAAAACTACATTTACCTCTTCTACAGTTAGTGATCTGAGTGCGTCTTCATATTTCTTGTCCCACATCATTGTTCTTTTAAGATCAATATTCCTGCTTAAAGTTCCCACAAGTCTAACGTCTTTAGCGCGATCGATTCTCGAATTTTGTAGAACACCTCGTCGTGCATCCTCTAATTCCTCTGCTGTAAATCCATCACTAAGGACACGATTTAATTCCTCAGTAAATCCAATTTCAACTCGTGCCAAATTTTCTGGAGCACAAATCGCATAAGCTCCAAAAGTCGCATTTTCATCAAAAGATCCAACACTTAGGAAGGATCTGGCTCCATAGCTGAGACCATCTTTCTGTCTCAGCCTATTGGCTAGTCTGCTACTAATAAAGCCGCCACCAAACATTTGATTTGCCATCGTCAGAGCGGGATAGTCAGGATGATCATCTCTGAGAGGAAAAGTGTGCATGGCGCCAAATGCAGCTCCTTTTTTGTCAGGAGTATCAATCAATACATTGATTGTCGCTTTTTTAGCTACTTTTGTTTTAATTCTCTCGTACGGTATTAAGGGTTTCCATTCACTTGTTAATGTGTTTAATTTTTCTCTCATCACTGACTCATCGAAAGCTCCAATGATTGCACCGTTCACTTCGCTGGAATTCATAAAACCTGCGTAGAAATCTTTAAGATCCTGACGATCCACTTCCTTGATCAGTTCTATTTCTTTGTCAATTGACATGTTCGCATAAGGATGACCGGGTTTATATGGATCTAGATAAGATCGTAATTCTTTGAAAATGACTGAGGTCGGCTGCTGTTTTTCCTGTTCCAAACCAACAATTAGTTCCTCTTTCAGCATTTCTAACTCATTTGTATCAAAAATTGGATTTCTTATAACGTGGTCTAGTAGATCAAGCAAAGGTGGGAGGTTTTCTTTTGTGGTATTAATACTAATTCCCAGTCCAGTCGAACTACCGCCTATGGAAACACTTGCCTCAAGTCTGTCAAACTCAGCTTGCAGCTCTTCTCTGGTGAAATCTTTTGAGCCTCTGCTGATCATGCTCATTGCCAAGCTACCTATCACTGACTTGCCAGTTAGTGAGACCTCATTCCCAATATCGAAATTTAAAGAGGCTACAACAGACTTGCCTCGAGTCTTTTTCGTTAGGAAATTTATTTGCCCACCAGAGTCAAGATCAATCAGTTTCGATCTCATATCAATATTACTATGTGATGGATCAAAGCTCTCTCCGACATCTATAATTTCTTGTCCTTTATAATCTGCCACTAAAGAGTCAATATCTGACTGTCTCAGTCTAACGATGCTCGAGGCTCTTTTTGGATTTTCTTCAGGAATAAAAATTCCAAGTGTCCGGTTATCATTTACTAAATATTCATTTGCCGCTGTTTGGACTGATTCGCGAGTCACTCCTTTGATGCCGTCGCGGTCTAAAAACATTAGTCGCCAATCCCCCATTCCAATCCATTCTGAAAGTTCTAGTGCAATGTTTTGAGAAGAGTTGAAGCTGAGTTTGTATTGTTTTTCTAATTTTGCTTTTGCACGACTCACTTCCTCTTCAGTAATTGGATTGTTCAACACATTTTCCAAAGTACCTAATAACTTTTCTTTTGTAGGATTTATATCATCATCTTTCCCGACTTGGGCTAGAAAAGTCATCACACTTGGTTCACCCCACTGAAAATTGAACCCATAGGCATAGGCAGCAAGCTTATTTTTAACCAGAGATTTTTGAAGTCTGCCTGAAGTTGGATCTCCAAGTATATTCGTGAGTACTTTAACTGAGGGAAATGCGCTATCAAACCCCGCTGGGATTTTATACATACTAGCCACAACTTGAACATCGCCACTTCGCCTAATCGTAACTTGTCGTTCGCCATCTTGAATTGGCTCTTCCGTATACAGAGCGTCCAAGGATCTTTTCGGTTTTTTTATTTTTGAGAAGTACTTATGTATTAACTTGATGGTGCTCTCTTTCTCAATTTTTCCAGTCACTATTAAAGTTGCATTGTCTGGCTGATAGTATTTCTTATAAAAGGCTTGTAAATTCTCAATCTTTACATTTTCAAGATCAGATATTGCGCCAATTGTGCTTTTGCCGTAGTTATGCCAATCATAGCTCGCCGCAAGCATTCTTTGGATCAAAACTCTTACTGGACTATTCTCGCCATTTTCTAGTTCATTTCGAACAACAGTCATTTCACTATCTAAATCTTCCTTAGCAATAAATGAATTGATCATTCGATCAGCTTCCAAATCTAAAGCCCAATTCAAATTTTCATCCGTTGCAGAGAAGGTTTCAAAATAATTAGTTCGATCTGTCCAGGTAGTACCGTTTGGTTCAGCACCATGATCTGTGAGTTCTTTTGGTATATTTGGATGATTAGGAGTTCCCTTAAAAACAAGATGCTCGAGCAAATGAGCCATTCCAGTTTCTCCATAATTTTCATGCTTTGAGCCAACTTTATAGGTTACGTTAACGGTGATCGTCTCCTGTGTTGGATCAGGAAATAAAAGAACCTGTAGGCCATTCTTAAGCCTGTATTCTGTTATGCCTTCGATGGTTGTCATCTCTTCTACTCCTCTTGGGAGCTTTGCATAAGCCATAGAGCTTGAGAGAAAGATGAGGATTGCTAGAAAAGATACAAATTTATTTTTAATCACGTTTTTAGTCCCTTTTTATTTATTACTGCATTTGCCATAGCTTGGACTGATTTTTAATCCAATTTATTCGCTTGTTTCAATAATTCTTACCAAACAAAAAAGCCTTTAGGCTTTTTCAGGAATTTGAAAAGACTCTATTTTTATCCATAAAATTTAAGTTTATTTTCATCATAAGACATTACACCATGTTAATATAAACCTCCACACTACAAGTAAAAATCCACAGAACAGGTTGTTTATGATTTCTCAAAGTTTGGCAATAAATTCGTTTCAACCGTCCCGAAGAACATTGATGGGACCCGGGCCATCAGATGTCAGCAATAGAGTTCTGGATGCAATGGCGCGTCCGACTTTAGGTCATTTAGATCCAGAGTTTATTTCGATGATGAATGAGACTAAGGAGTTATTACAGTATGTGTTTCAAACAAAAAATGATTGGACATTTGCCGTATCCGCTCCGGGATCTGCAGGCATGGAATGCTGTTTTGCAAATATGGTAGAGCCTGGGGACAAAGTTATTGTTTGTCAAAATGGTGTGTTTGGTGGACGAATGCGAGAAAATGTGGAGCGATGTGGAGGGATTCCAATTATGGTGACGGATCCCTGGGGATGTCCTGTTGATCCAGAAAAAGTGGAAGCTGCACTTAAGGATCATCCGGATACATCTTTGGTGGCGTTTGTTCATGCAGAGACCTCAACAGGCGTTAGATCCGATGCTGAGCGCCTTACTCAATTAGCCCATGATTTTGGATGTTTAGTAATAGTCGATTCAGTTACTGGTTTGGTTGGCAGTCCTCTTTTGGTGGATGATTGGAAAATCGATGCTATTTATTCGGGAACGCAAAAGTGTTTGTCAGCACCACCTGGATTGTCACCGATAAGTTTTAATGATGCGGCTGCAGCAAAAATTAGGTCTAGAAAGTCTAAGGTTCAAAGCTGGTTTTTGGATTTAAATTTAATTATGGGATATTGGGGAGGCGATACGAAGAGATCATATCATCATACCGCGCCAGTCAATTGTTTATATGGTTTGCATGAATCTCTCATAATTGTAAATGAAGAGGGCCTAGAGGCGGGTTGGGCAAGACATCAAGATAATCATGCTTATTTAAAAGCTGGATTAAAAGATTTGGGTATAGAGTTTTTAGTGGATGAATCTTTTCGCCTGCCTCAACTGAACTCGGTGATAATACCCGATGGCGTTGATGATGCTGTGGTGAGATCACGTTTATTAGAAGAGTTCAGTTTGGAGATTGGTGCTGGTCTTGGCGAGTTAGCTGGGAAAGTTTGGCGAATCGGATTGATGGGCCATTCTAGCAATACCAAGAACGTTGACTATTGCTTGTCTGCACTTAAATTCATATTGAAAGAGGTTAGCTAGCAGGTAGTAGATCCATTAAGGCGTAAACAGTAGCTGCGATTCCCGCCGTGATTGAAGGCTTAGGTTCGATTTTAAATATAGGGCTATGATGAGATGGTATAGGTGGCCCAGATCCATCAAGTGCTGCCTTAAAATATTCGTGATTTGTGCCGCCCACTGCAAAATACACGCTTGGTATCTTTGGCTCTGTTGTGAAAAATGGGAAGTCTTCAGCACCCATTCCATCTGACTGATGCGAGGTTACTTGGTCTGTACCCATCTTCTCTTTCCAAAGCCCTCTTAATCTAATCGCTAATTTTTCGTCATTTAACGTAGGAGGCGTTGATTCCTCAGAAACGACAACTTCAGGCAATTTATCTTCGGGAAGACCAGCTGCTCTCCCTAAATTTTCTGAAATCCTTTTTATGCCATTTAGTAACGTATCACGAGTTTTCTCACTAGTATTCCTCACAGTCAGTTGCAAGTGTGCCTGGTCAGAAATAATGTTATGTTTAGTTCCACTGTGGAAAGCTCCAACAGTAACGACTCCTGGCTGCCTGGGCGGCAATTCTCGAGACACGAGAGTCTGCAATGAATTGACTATTTGACTACCAAGAACAATTGGATCCTTTCCTGTGTGCGGAGAGGCCCCGTGGGCTCCTATTCCATGAACATATATATCGACGGTATCAGCACCTGCATATGGTGAGCCATTTACTACATTGATAACTCCCGAAGGAAGCATTGATGAGACATGGAATGCCAGTGCATAGTCCGGTTGGCCAAATCTTTCCCATAAATTGTCATTCATCATATTTTTTGCGCCAAGAACGCGCTCCTCTGCAGGTTGCGCTATAAGCATGAGGGTCCCACGCCAATAGTCCTTTAGATCAACCATCTGTTTTGCTGTTCCAATCAAAGCGGTTATATGCACATCGTGTCCACACGCATGCATTACTGGGAAAGTATTCCCTGTTACTGGATCAAGTTGCATGTCCTTTGATGCATAGGATAAATTTGTTTTCTCTTTTAAAGGCAGGCCATCCATGTCTGCTCGCATCATCACAAGAGGTCCAGAGCCGTTCTTTAATAATGCCACAACCCCAGTTCCACCAACATTTTCAGTCACTTGAAAGCCATGACCTCTCAATGCCTTGGCAATTTTTTTTGCAGTTGAAAACTCCGCTAAGCTTAACTCTGGATGTGCATGAAAATCTTTAAACAATGCATCAAGCCTATTTTCATAATCAGTTTGGATCGACTGCAATAAATTATTTATATTAGCGAGAGATACAGACGAGAAAATTAGGAAGTAAAATATAAAACATATCTTTGTTGCATGCATTTTCATAGATGAAGCTCTTTAATTTTGGTTCATGATACTCGCGTTATGTTTTATCTTGCTTGTAAATCAAAGTCAAGATTACATTGCCAATCTGCGATAGTGACTCTTTATCGCATTTGTCAATTGTATCTCTTGTTGTATGCCAATAATCTGGAAAAGGATAATGTATGAGATTAACAACATTTAGACCTGACCTTATAAAGGGTAAATGATCATCCTGAATAAATGTTCCATCTTTGTCGCTAAAGATATCCACATTTAGTTTTTTTCCTATTGACCAAATTTCCTCTAGCAATTGCCTAGAATGTCTTTTGGAGTATAGCTCTTTGGGTATTAACAGATTTTTATCACAAACCATGTCGACGATTACGCCTTTATCGGGTTGATAAAAGGAATTTTTTTTGACAAATTCACTAGCCCCTATGGCAAAAGGCAGATCATCAATATTTCCAAGATCCTCAAGATCAAAAAAAACGAGATCCACAGTAGTCGGAGATCTATCGAAAGTTAATGCTCGAGCAACTTCTAGTAACACAGCGACACCAGAACCACCGTCATTTGCGCCGGATGTTGGCGTTTTTAAATTAGCTTTGTTTTCATCAAGTTCTGATTGTGGCCTAGTATCCCAATGAGCCCCAATCATTATTCTTATGTTGGGGCTTTTTTCTCCTGGAAATGTCGCCCATATGTTCCTTCCGATTAACCCATATGCAGTAAATTCTTGAGATGTGACTTTATCCGTATATCTTTTGAGATTATTAACGATGTAATCGTGGGTAAGATTTTTACTATTAGGATGCGTGATTGATCTTGGTCCAAATAAAACTTGTTTTTCGATATGTGAAAAAGCTCTGGAACCATCAAATTCTGAATTAACTTGAGAAAATCCCCAATTAGAGCAAATTAATAAAAAAAAGAGGAGTGATAGCGGTATGCTTTTCATCTACTAAGATTGAGGCTCGAGAGACTCAGATTTTTTTTCGTCAGTCGGTACCGCAAATTTTACTACCCCGTAAATGATTGCAATTACAGGACATAAGTAATTAAAAAAAGCGAAAGGGGCATATGTCAAGGTACTGATTCCCAAGGTTCCGGCCATATATGCGCCACAGGTGTTCCAAGGGAAAAGAGCGGATGTAAGTGTTCCGGAGTCCTCAAGTGTTCTGGAGAGATTTACCGCTTTTATTTTTCTCTCTTTATAGGGTTCGATAAGCATTTGTCCTGGCAGCACGATCGACAGATACTGATCTGATGCGATTGCATTTGTTCCTATACATGTTCCCACAGTTGTTGCTATCAGACCGCCAGTTGATTTCACCCTTGATAGAGGTGCTCTTATTAATCGTTCTAATAAACCAGCCTTACTCATTGCGCCTCCGAAAGCCATAGCAGTTATCACAAGGCCGACAACGGACATCATATTTACCATTCCACCTTTGCTAATAAGATCATCATAAGCTTGATTTCCAGTTGAGGATTCAAAGCCAATAAATAATGCATTCATTAATTCTCTAAATATTAAAGCAACAGCATTTAAGTCTGTTGTCTCTTGTTTTTCAAATATCATTTCCATCTGAAAAGTAATCGCGAATAGACACCCTAAGAAAGTTCCTATTAATAATGTTAAGAGTGCGGGTACCTTTTTGCGTGCCATGTAAAAGAGAGCCAATAATGGGATTAACATCACAGGACTTATTTTAAAATTATTTTTGAGTTGATCTTGTAGGATGAGAATGTCGCTAATAACAATATTAGACTTGTTGGTTAATCCTAAGAACAGGAATATCGATAATGAAACCAGAATTGCAGGTACCGTGGTCCAGAGCATGTGCTGAATATGATTGAATAAATCGGTTCTAGTGACAGCAGCCGCAAGATTTGTAGTTTCTGATAAAGGAGAGAGTTTATCTCCAAAGTATGCGCCAGAAATAATTGCTCCCGCCGTAATTGCTAATGAGACATCAAGAACTGTTGCAATGCCAATCAATCCAATTCCCAGGGTTCCAGCCACTGTCCATGAGCTTCCTATGCTAAGGCCTAACATTGCACAAACAATACATGATGTAATGTAGAAGTAGTCTGGAGACATAATCTGTACACCATAGTAAATCATGCTTGGCACTGTGCCTGAGATAATCCAGCTCCCTATTAGTGAGCCAACAGTCAAAAGAATTAATATTGCCTGCATTGAGACTTTTATCGTTTCGATCATGCCTTGCTCCATTTCTTTCCAGGAGTAGCCATTTTTTATGCCCATAAAGGATGCAAAGGCCGCTGCAAATATCAACGCTACTTGATTTGGCGTTGATTCATCCTCATAGACAATGGCAAAGCTCACAAGCAATATCATTAGGAATAAAACCGGCAAGATAGCATCCAACAGAGATGGACTCTTTTTTGTGTTAGTTTCTATAACCATTGGCGCAGTTCCCGATTTTGAATGACATTATTAGCTTAGATCGTTCGATTCTTCTTTTGTGACAAAACTATATGGCTTAATGTTTGTTTAACACCCTCTAGCGAGGCAATTTGATCAATTACGATATCAAGGTTCTGAGTTGTATCCTCGGTTACTTTGGCCATCAAATCATATTGTCCACTAATTGTGCAGAGCATATCTAGTTGAGGGACTTTCTGCAATTTTCTGACAATTTCTGATGTACGTTGAGACACAATAGAAATCATTATATAAGCACTTATTTGTTGTTGATTGAAAGTTGGATTCAACCTGATCGTGTAGCCTTGAATTATTTCTCTTCGCTCAAGGTTTTCTATTGCATGCTGAACGGTTGCGCGACTTGTGCCAAGTTTTTTTGCCAGCTCGGATACGGATTGGCGGCTATTATCTTTGAGAAGATTAATTAATTCTTTTTCTTTTTTCATAATGAAAGTTTTTTTTACATTTTGATAAGTATTATTAAACAATATTATACATATGAAACTCTTATTTGACATATTTTAGGTATATTATTGGCTTTAGAGGTAAAGAAATGGCGCAAAATAAACAAAACTACGATTTAAATGAGGTTTTGGAAACTAGATCTCAAATCGACAAAGATTTAAGAGATCAGGTTGCGATGTGCTCCTCTTTTTTGAAGAGCTATTCATCACCTTTGGTCATAACTTCTAAAATGCGATTAAAGAACAATGCGCGTCGATTTATGAAAGCAATGCCCTCTGTAACACCGCACTATGCTGTCAAGGCCAATCCAGATAAAGAAATTTTGAAAATCTTGATGCAAGAGGGTGTCAATTTTGAGATTGCCTCGGTTGCTGAATTGAACCTCTTGATGGACTTAAAAGTGGACCCAAAATCAATATTATTCTCGAATCCTATCAAATCGCCCAAGGCTCTAAAGGAATCTCTATCTTATGGAGTGCAATGGTTTGCGGCAGACACGCCAGAGGAAGTAATAAAGATTGCTGAGATTGACGATTCAGCAAGGATATTTTTAAGAATAGCCGTGAGCAACGAAGGATCTATGTGGCCTTTGTGTGAAAAATTTGGATCGGAAATGAACGCGGTTCAAACACTTATTACTTCGGCCAAAGATAATAATGTATCCATTGAGGGTGTTTCTTTCCACGTTGGCTCTCAATGCTCAAATATTAATAATTGGCTCGATGGTATTAAAAGGGCTGTAGATATTTTTTCTTTGCTAGAAACAGCAGGGATGAGACCTACTTTGTTAAACATTGGGGGCGGATTTCCAATACAGATGTCAGAAAAAGATCCCTCGATCGAAGAGATAGGATCAAATATAAACGAAGCACTGAAATCTTTGTCTAGCTCTATCAAAGTCGTAGCAGAACCAGGAAGATATTTGATCGGCTCTGCTGGTTGTCTGGTCACTCAAATCATTGGAATAGCTACAAGAAAAGACTCAAGGTGGATTTACTTGGATTCGGGTTTATATGG
>CACJVE010000021.1 GCA_902596775.1 uncultured SAR92 cluster bacterium | reverse complement strand
TTTGCGGTGGATCGTTACACCCATAGCCTGCAATCTGCGACCCGGGCATACCGAGATGGGCGAGACGAAGAATATATTGTCTGTGCATTGTTACACGATATTGGCGATACAATTGGTTCGGCCAATCATGCCGATGTGGCGGCTTCTGTCTTAGAACCTTTTATATCGGAAGAAAATCACTGGATAATTAAGCATCATGGGATATTTCAGGGATATTATTTTTTTGAACATTTAGGTTTGGATAAGAATCTACGTGATAAGTACAGCGACTGTCCTTATTTCGATGCATGTGCAGAGTTTTGCGCAAAATATGATCAAAACTCCTTCGATCCGGACTATGAGTGCATGGATTTAAAAAGTTTTATTCCGATGGTTAAGCGTTTATTCGCAAGACCAAAAAGGTCTATCTACAATCGAGATTAGCAGACTCTAACAGAAATAAAGCTACCAATTCATGAAAACCATGGATGAACTCCATATTGATTAGCACTTACTTTAGTATCAGTGATCAAAAAATCGTTTAATCCAGTTAGCACATGATCCAAGTAGTTGCGAAGACGATGTTTAATCAGTAAGTTGAAAGCAAACCACTGCGCAATTGGGTTGTTAGGTAAGAAGTTAGGTCTGATAGATATTGTTATTGATGATTTTTTCGTATTCCCAGTAATTGACCAATCTACATCAGCAGAAAATCGGGTGTTACTTATTGTAAGAGTATAGCCATTGCTTTCTTCCCAAGTGTTCCATTTCCTCATAAACGTTCTATTATTAAGATAAGTCAGTTTGTCCTCAGATGTTTTACCTGACCATGAAATAACTTCATTTTTTTTGCAAAAAGGATGAAACTTTTCAAGGTTACCCTCGCTCGAAATTAGTTGCCAAAGAGCAGATTTTGAGGTGTTTATTTCCCGACTTACTGACACAACTGACATAGAGCATACCATTATTTAAAAATATTGAATCCTACTGTAAGAATAATACTGATTAAAATACAAGTAACAATAGGGAAAAAGAATGACGTATTGCCAGATTGAATAAATATATCGCCTGGTAACCTGCCAAAAGGAAGTTTTTTTATTATAGGAAATAATATCCCCAATAAAAGAATACAAATGCCGAGGGTGATTAATACTTTTTGCATTATCTCTAGTTTTCGTTATCGAGCAAAAGTACTGCTGCGAGTATGAAGCATCAAGATTCTTTGCTTTTCAGATTTCACTAACGCATTACTTCGGTGTCCCCACATTTTTTTCCTTGCATTAGCGGCCTGTAATTTGTGATCAATGATGGGATTAATGTACGTTGCCTTATTGGAATTCTCATTGAACATATCATTTGTTGAGTAATAGTTCCAAGGTTCATGTATTGAACTCGTTGGGCATGACGCGAGTTCAGGAATCCATTTCTTTATAAAAACGCCTTCTTTATCATGATCTTCTGATTGTTTTACCGGGTTGTAAATACGAATAGTATTTATCCCAGTTGTACCCGCTTGCATTTGAAATTGAGGAAAATGGATTCCAGGCTCGTAATCTAAGAATTGTCGAGCCAAAAAATTGGCACCGTCTCTCCAATCCTGATCCAAATGATGACAGAAAAATGACACTAACATTGCTCTCATTCTAAAGTTGAGCCACCCTGTTTCTTTAACACTCCTTATGCTTGCATCCACCATTGGGAAACCAGTTTTTCCATCCATCCAGTGCGAAATAAATTCTTTGTTTTTAGGTTTCTCTAAAAGCTCATATCCCTTATTTATGCATCGCGTTTCGTATTCGTTTTCAACTTCAAACTTCTGCATAAAATGACAACGCCATTTTAAACGAGTTAAAAAAGCTCTGAAATTTCTTTTGTTTTTGTCAAAGTGCACATGATTTAAAATGAATTGATAACACTGTTTAGATGAAATATTTCCCCAAGCCAAGTGCGCGGACATTCGGCTGCATGAATGCCGACTTTTTGATGGGTTGGATATATTAAACAAATATTCAGAGCTACGATTGCAAGCAAACGAATTTAATTGTTCCCACGCTTTATTCTCGCCGGGTTCCTGAAATTCACTGGGATAGTTCGATATTCGATATTTTAATTCTTTCGGCATAGGCCTGGGATTCTGATACTGAATAATATGTTTATTTGAAAATTTATTGATAATTAGAGGCTGTCTAATGTTTTGATACCAGTTTTTGTCCCATCCCTCTCTCGAATTGATCCCCCTCAAAACACCATTAGTCTGACTTTCTTCCCAGTAAATATTTTTAAATTTAAAGAATTTTCTAACACAGTTATCGCGATCCCATGTTTCTTTGACTCCAGTTTCTGCATGACTGAAGACATTTATGATATTAAATTGCCTATCTATTTCTTTGAAAACTTTTAACGCTTCATCATAAAAAATATCAACAGATCTTGAATATTTTTTTAAATGTTTATTCATGTTTTCGATGGATGAAAAAACGAACTGCGAATGGCGAAGAGACCAATCAGCTCTTTTTATCATCGAGGGCTCTAAAATATAGATGATGATAAAAGGAATATTGGCATCATCTGCAAATTGCAAAGGCTGGTGATCCTGAGTTCTTAGGTCTCTTTTCAACCAAACTATATTTATTTTTTCTTTCATAAAATGCTTTAGGGTTTATAACTAAATTCATTGAGTCTTTCGAAAGATGCAAAGTGGTTTACGAACTACTTACAGGTGTGGCTCACGAAATCTAATAGAGCTTAATTTGCTTGATTATTTTTTCTGTCTTTAAAATATAAGGGCGCATACGTTAGTAACATAAATGCAAATGCTAAAGGGATCAATGGAATCATGTGATAGGGAGCATCAGGTAAAAGTAGCACTATAATGTTATTGCCTATGGGTTTCTCGAATGTGTACCAATAATTCCCAAGTGGATGAAGAATATGATTGACAAGATAAATCGGCATCAAAAGTAAAAGTGTGAACCCAAAAATAATCAATATGTCCCTGCTATGAGGACGCTCGCCAAATAATGTTAGTCCAATTGATACGCCCAATATAATTAAAGTATGCCCATATTGATGTGCTAAATAGTCCACAGACGGAAACGCATAGATAACATCGGGAGTTATTAACGCCATACCGGCGCCGGCGATTCCCCAGAAGTAAGCAAAATTGAAGAAAAATCTTTTGCCAGTCAAAAAATAGATAACAACTGATAACGCTGAAAAATCACACATGTGAATCGGAAGTGCATTTTGCCAGGGTTCTTGAAAAAGAACTGTTGTTTTATAGAACTCAAAAATTTGAAATGTAAAAATTAAGACAATTAAAGTTAACTTGAGTTTTTCAATTACAGAATTTTTCGCGCCGACAAATATTTGTGGCACGTAAATTATTATGAATAAGCATACAAATAGACAAACAAAATGTATCAACGAAATTATTTCAAAAGGCGTGCTCGCAGACAAATTAACATAACTCCATAAAAAAATTTAAATACCTGTCTTTCATCTGATTGTTAATCTGTAATTATTGATTTAATACTCAGTAATTTCTTTAAAAACCATTTTCTTGAAGTTTCTGATAAAGCGCCTCACGCCTTAATTCAATAAAGTTTCTAATAGAAATGTCTTTGGAGTAAAGATTATGCATACAGCTACTAATATATTTCATATTATCGATAGTTTAACAAAATTTATGGAGACGTATCACTGTAGCTCTTTTATCAAAATCTTATCTATTATAGAGAGATACAGATTGATTCTCTTCTCAAAACGCCGTCTTTGCTCGGGAGTTAAACTTTTAAAGATCTGTTCGATTGTATTGATCGTTACCTTCTTATTTTGGTCTAATTTATTTTTATAATTCTCGGAGCCCATTTCTAGTTGTGAGTAAAAATGATTATTTAGATATTCGTCAAATTTGGGTTGATTTCGCTTTTTCAGTATATCGATGAGCGTGTAAGTCCAATTCTGCCTTTGCAGACGCCATTCTTCCAAAATATCGATAGTTTTATTAGCACCAGATTTAATAATTTCTATCTGCCTATCATTTAGCTTTATATTGAGTCTTTTAAAACCTTTTTTATATCGTTCAAGTATCTGATCCTGAAACTCGACCTGTGATCTTTTTTTATTCAAGTTCTCTTTGGTTTCTAAAGATTTAAAATAGTCCTCGATTTCGATAACCTGACTTGAATTTAGTGTTTTCGAGAATTCAGTAAATGAAGGAATGAAGTATTTTCCAGTTTCCGACCATAAATTGCTTAATTCAGTGTCAATGTCACTTATAAGATTATTATCTCTTTCTAGGTCTAATTCTTTTAATCTAACGAGCAAACCTCGAATAGCAGAGAAGCGATTTGTAACAAGCCATAGTTGATATTCCCTCGAAAATTTGTCGATTTCGGTTTTTTGTTCATCTGAAAATTCAGCAAAATTTTTAAAATAATCTGCTATGTATCTGTCAAATCTTTCGAAAACATAGGCCCCTGTTAGAGCGCATGAAGTTAAAAAGACGGATAGAAAAATTGAAAATAGAATCGTGCTGTGTTTTTTTTTATTCATTAGTTCTGCGGTCAGAAGACTGAAAATTTACTTAGTTTGACTTGATAATACCTAGATTGTCCTCAAATCCAAAGGCACTGTTTAAATTTTGTATCGCTTGCGTTGCCGCTCCCTTGAGCAGGTTATCGATTACACAGCAAAATGAAAGCCTATTAAGTTTAGTGTCAAACTCGAATCCTCCGATGATAACCTTCGATGTATCTCTTACTTGTTGTAAGTTGGGCGCACTAGTTTGTATTTGTATTAATTTATGGTTAACGTAAAACGTTTCGAATAGCTGCATGATTTTTGAAATAGATGTTGATTGAGTCAAGAAGAAATTACCTGTCATTAATATGCCCCTAAAAAATTCTGCGACATGGGGCGTGAATAGGATTTTTTCATAACAGTGTTTTTTTACTTCTCTTTCGTGCAAATGATCCACCAAAGAATAAGCAATGACATTATCACTCAAAAGCTGTTTATCATTCCTAGAGTTGGGTGTGGCGCCCGCTCCACTATGACCAGAGATACCAAAAAAATTCACATAATCAATAATAATGTCTTTTAATGGTGTGACCATAAATTGCATTGCTGTTGCGTAACACCCGGGATTACTTATTTTTGTGCCTGATATTGGATTGTTAAGTTCAGGTATTCTGTAGCTCCAAGTGTCATCAAATCTATAATCTGAACTTAAGTCTAATATTATCGCCTCAGGATTATGTTTATGAATAGCATTTACATATTTGGAAGCCTCTCCATTGGGAAGAGCCAAAATGAATGCATCTTCGGATTCCAGTTCTAAATTTTCAATTGAAAGATCTTTATAAATTAAAGAGCTAGTGGGATTAATTTCGATTTTCTCTCCACATTTCGAACGAGAAAAAATAGAGTGGATGTGAACTTTGGGGTGCTGAGATAGGAGATTTAACACCTCATTTCCGACATAACCTCTTGCACCTAGAATACCTATTTTTTTGATTTTCATTAGATAACACTTCTTGGTTTTGTTACCGCAAACTCGATACAGTCTTGCAAGACACTATAATCTGAGATACCAATCCAATAAATATGCCAATCTGCCCGTTTTTGGCATCCCTCGCAAATTGACATGTAAAAATTATTGATCGGATTGTTTGCTCTTGAACGCCAAAATAGTTGAGGGTAAGTTTTTCTCATTTCATGCCAAAGACCAGCTCCTAAGCCTTCACCTTTTGCCTCGGGTAAGACTCCAAACTTATCCATGTATGGAATATGATGATCCCCAGATATTGCAATGGTTGCGCGATCGCAAGAGGACATAAAAACATTTAACTTGTTAGTTTCTGCGAAAAAGTTTGGAACCAACTTTTTGTTAAATGACGCCTCAATTATTTTTTTGAACTTATTTTCAACTCTATCATTTGGCAGAACATAATGCTTTATTCGGAATCCGTGCTTTACCATAGTGCCGGAACCTGAATCAGTAAAAAGCTCTTTGGGCAGGTTAATGGGCTGCGTTATCGACACGGAGGACGATTTTGGAAGGTGATCGAGAAGAGTTTTAATTTGTTCAAGTTTGAGTTTCATCCCAGAGTGAAGCCAGCTTTTCTCCATCAGTTCTTGATACTCTAATGCGATATTTATTGTTTCGATAAGCTTATTTTCTCCATTGAATATCCCACCTGTTTCGGAGAGAAATATAACTTTATATGGCTTGATCGCTTTTACAAGCTCGATAGTCGCCAAATCTGCGTTTATGTTCAATACTTCATTGGGATCTTGTCCAAGAGGCGATATTACAGGAATCATATCGTTTTCAAGTGCATCATTGATTGTGCTCACATCAACGCTCTGGATGTTTCCGACAAGTCCCAATTCAGATTTTCCTTTGGCGCAATTGAATACATCCTTATAAATACAAACGGCCTTGGCATTTTGCTTTTTGAGGTTATCTACAATAAGTTTATTTGTTTCGATAAAAACTTTTTGCGCTACATCTCTAACTTTTTCAGATGTAACCCTCTGTCCATCGATAAACGAAAATTCAATATTATCTTTTTCAAGCTGATCTGAAAGCATAGGCCCCGCACCGTGCAAAATTACAGGTTTGAGTCCCACTTGGTTTAAAAAAACAAGAGATGTGATCAAATTATCAAGATCATCTCTTATTACTGAGCCACCCACCTTAATAACTGCGAAGCGTTGCTCTGGGGATGAAAACTTTTGAATGTACTTTTTTATTTCCTTTTCTGAACCAATGGCACCTAAGAGTTTCAGAATTGTATTTTTCACAAAATGATTTGATGGTTGGCTCATTGGATAATCTCTTTGTAAATTTCAAGAGCAATACTTAAGTCTTTTAGCATGACGAATTCATTTGGCTGGTGAGCATTTCTAATATCGCCAGGTCCGAATACAATTGCATCATGACCCGCCTCGCTAAAAAGTGCAGCCTCAGTCCAAAAATTTACAGGTTCAGAAATCTCAAGTCTCAGATTATTGGCGAGTTTTTTTAAATTTTGAGAATCTCCTCTTGCAGGAAGTGATGGAGCAATGAATCCTGAAGTAAATTTAGAATCACCCTCCACAGATTTGGCATTCAACTCTGTGAATATTTGATAAGGATCTTGACCTGGTAGAGGTCTGAAACCAAATTTAGTCTCTGCATATTCTGCAATAATATTTGGTTTTATACCTCCTTGGACTGCACCTAAATTAAATGCAAGCCCATTGAGAGACTCAAATTTATGATTTTCATACACTTTAGCGATTTCCAGAGCTTTAAAAGACCAATTTGTCTGTTTATGGATTGCACTATCATTCATTGCTCGGCTATCTGAGCTATGTCCAGATATTCCTGAAAATTCCATAGTCCCAGTCGCGATTCCTCTGTGGCATGTGACTGCTTTATTATTTGTTGGTTCTGCGACGATGATCCCTTGATAAGCAAGATTTGATTCAATAAATCGTTTTACACAAGTGCTCTGTCCTGCTTCTTCATCTGTGGAGAAAAGGATTGCATAATTATCCAAACCCTCTTCAATGACGGATAAGATACAGGCAGCAGCGCTTTTTATATCGCATGCACCAAGCCCAATTGCCTTGGTATCTGTGATTTTTAAACTATAAGGATCTGTTTGCCAATTCTCACTTGCGGGCACTGTGTCGAGATGCACATTGAAAAGGTACTTTGGGGCGCCCTTTGACAAAGTCACATTAAAGGATCCGTTATCAAGGTCATCTATCTTTGGCTTGATAAATGTTAATGATTCTAAATAATCTAAAATTCCAGATTCTTTAGTTTTTCTTGGAGGATTGGATGTGTTGAAGCTTACAAGCAGCTCCAGATGTCTTAGGCATGAATTTAATAATGAGCTCATTTTTGCGTATGGATTGATGACCAAGTGGCAGCACTTTGGCCAATTAATTTTATGAATCCTTGAGATTCTGCTTCGGTCCATGATGCTGATTGCGCGTAAATGCCATCGTTGCTTGAGAGAATATTTTCGGACCTTACGGCTACCGCATCAACTCTACCTGGACCTAATACAACCGTCACTTCGCCCGAGACATTTTTTTGGCTATCTTTTAGGAATGCTTCTATATTTTCTCTCAGCGGCTCAAAATAGAAGCCTTTGTATACAAGATTGACCCATTCTTGACCCATCTGAGTCTTTGTGACGTTTTGGCGATCTGTTAAAACTGATTCTTCCAAAGCACGATGAGCCGCCATTAGTATTGATATTCCTGGAGCCTCGAAAACAAATCGTCCTTTAAGACCGATTATCGTATCGCCAGTAAATACTGTTCTTCCAATACCATAGGAGCCTCCTAAAGCATTCAGATCTCTCAATATTTCAGGACCAATACTTTTAGAACCTGTTATTGATGTAACTTCTCCTTTTGAAAAAGTAATATCAAGTTTTGTTATTTTGTTGGGGTAGTTCTCGGGCAGTTTGCAAAGTACAAAACTTTCTTCAGATGGCTCTTCCCATTTGTCTATTTCGGAGCCTGAAACTGTTGCCCCCATTAAATTTTCATTTACGCTGTATTTTTTATGGAGTGCAGAAACATAAAATCCTTTATCTTTCAGATAGTTTTCTTCGTACGTTCTGACATTTTCAGTAATATTTTGTATCTCGCGGATAGGAGTGACTATGTTGAAGTTGCCGTGAGCTCGAATAGATAGATCAAATCTCACTTGATCATTTCCCATACCAGTGCAACCATGCGCAATATTTTTAGTGCCAAGTTTTTTACATAACTTTATTGATTCTTTAACTATTAAATATCTGTCAGAGCAAAGAGCGGGATATTTGTTTTGATAAAGGGCACCCGCTTGAATCAGAGGTATCAATATTTCATCCCAAAGACTCTTCTCAATATTTACATTTAAGTGATTCGTAGATCCTAACTCAGCTGCTCGATCTGAAATCGCTTGTTTTTCGTTATCTGGTGTTCCTCCCGTATCAACAAAAAGTGTATGAACCTCATAATTCCTCTCGAGCAAATAAGGAATACAAAAGCTTGTATCAAGACCACCAGAAAATGCTAATACTATTTTTTCTTTCATATAATGTAGTTATAAGATTTTAGTTAATAAGGATTTTTGAACATGCTTTCTATTTGCTGCCTCTTTTATTGCTAAACAATAATCAGAATCCATCACCTCATCGGTAGCTTTTATGTTGCGACGAAGTGGAAGGCAATGACTAAAGACACCACTTTTTGTAAGGCTCATTTTGTGACTGTCTACAATAAAGTTTTTGTGCGTATTATTACTAGCCATTTGAATTTCTGGCTGACCATAACTAGAGAGACATCCCCAACTTTTCGCATACACAATATCCTTTTCGGAATATGCTTTTTCAATATTATGAGAAATATTGAATTCACTGCCTTCTTTTTTACAGTTATCTGTAGCTGCTTGGATATATTTTTCATCGAGATAGTATTCCTTTGATGGACAAAGCATAGTCACATTCATACCGAATTTACTTGCTATCATCAAACTCGAGTTTGCTACTGCGGTATTTAAAGGTTTTGGATGGTATGTCCAAGTCAAAAGATAATTTTTACCTCTCAAATCACCAAAATGTTCTTGAAGGGTGAGGATATGAGCGAGTTCTTGGCATGGATGTTCGATTGTTTCCATATTTACTACTGGTACAGATGAATATTTTGCAAAACTATTTATAACCAAATCTGTTTTATCTCTTTGCCAGTCTTTGAACACGGGGAACGCTCTAATCGCTATACAATCACAATAGGATGCTAATACTTTGGCTACTTCTTTAACATGTTCTTCAGCAGAACCATCCATTACTATATTGTCTTCGAATTCTATTGGCCACGCGTCTTTTCCGGGTTGCAAGATAATTGCAGTTCCAGAGAGCTCATTTATACCAACTTCAAAGCTGGTTCTCGTCCTTGAGGAGGGATTAAAAAATAACATCGCTATTGATTTATTTTTAAGTAAAGGCTGAAAAGGATCATTTTTGAGCGTAGTTGCAAAGTCCAGAATTTCTTGAAGTTCTGATTTTGTCCAATCACTCGTTGAAAGAAAGTGTTTCATCAAACGCTCTTAGAATGCACAATGCAGTCTCTATCATAGCTTAAAACCTTATTAAATGGTGGAAAGTGATACTTTATTTTTTAGAATTTTTATAAAAGAGTGACATGTTTTATACATAAAATTTCATTGGAGCATCAATTTGTATTCAAAGCTTGTAAAGTCAATTTTTATCATTAGTTGCGGACTATCACTTTATTCTCATTCGGTCGATATCACCTTTGGTTCAATTGAGGTGATTGAATTTAATTCTGACGTTATCGGCGCCCGTGAAATTTCGCTTTATCAGCCGCATTCTATAGAGATTAATTCGCAGACTCGCTTCATTATTTTCCAAGATGGTCAAATGCTTTTTGATGCCTCTAGATCATGGAATAAGCAGGAGTGGAGATTAGATGAAACCTTTTTAGAGCTCAATAATGAAAATATACGGCCAAATATGGTAATTATTGGTGTGAACAGTGCGAACAAATCAGGAAAGGAATTTTTTGACAACACAAATAGGTACTTGGAGTACTTTCCCAAGCAAGCAGTTGAGTACATGGATGCAGGATTTGTTAGATTTGGATATAACAGAATGGCAAACAAACCTCGATATCAATACCTAGATTTTGTTGTTAAAGAATTGATCCCATTTTTAGAAATTCGATATGACACAACGCTCAACAGGCAAAATCTTGGAATTATGGGTGCAAGTATGGGAGCCCTTGCAGCATTAAATGCCATTCTTGAGTATCCGGATTTATTTGGTTTTGCAGGCTGTTTTTCTACTCATTGGGTAGGAATCAAGCCATTAGAGTACCTGACTCTAATGTTTAGAAAAAATATTAAAGGTGATCAAAAAACTATTGATGCACTTGTTGAATATGTTCGAGATATGATTCCGAATTTAGATTCTCATCAGCTCTATTTTGATCGTGGAACAGCAGGTCTGGACAAATCTTATAGGGATCCCCAGATTAGAATTGATTCAATTTTGGAGAAGTCATCAATAGACTTTGAAAGTCTTGTCTTTGAAGGCGAAGATCATCAAGAGAAATTTTGGGCAAAACGATTCAAAGCATGGCTGGTCAAGATGCAGGAAAGGATGTGAAGACTTCAAGATTACTATTCCTTGATGATCGAAATGTATCCAGATCAGATAACGCGGTAATTAAACTTGGAGATATCAAGAAACATTCCTCGAATCCATTGATGAGGGAAGACAAAGCATGGGAAAAAAGGTTTGATAATTTTTATGGAAATATAATATTTGATAAGCAGAATGATATATATAAATGTTGGTATAGCCCTTTTATCGTTGCAAACTCATCGGCAAAAATGTCTTTTGAGGACATGAAAAACATACAGTATGAGGGCCATGAATTTCAGGAGATGGCGATTTGTTATGCAACATCAGCGGACGGACTAGTTTGGGATAAACCTGAATTAAATCTCGTCGATTTCAATGGAAGCAAATTAAATAATATTATTTTCAGGGGCCCTCATGGAGGAGGTATTTTTTATGACAAAGAGGATACTGATAATACTGCGAGATATAAATTACTATTTCAGGGTCTGAAAACAAGCCTCTCAAGAGATGGATTAATTTGGTCACAGCATAAATATTTAGCATCAGTTAAGGCCTCTGGGAATGAAAAGATAACTGGAGATACTCACAATAATGCTTTGTGGGCACCTACACTTTCTAAATATGTTGCGTTTACAAGAACTTGGGCAGAAACAGATCGAGAAGTAGTAGGAAAGCAGACATTCCTTAACCATAAGTGGACAAGGCAAGTTTCAAGAATTGAGAGTGATGATTTTCGGACTTGGTCTAATTCAGAGGTTTGTATCACTTGCACAAAATGGGAGCATCAACCTTATGCAATGCCAGTTTTCTATCATGCGGGTGTCTACTTTGGACTTCTAGCAATACATGATCAAGTTTCAGACCGAGTTTGGACTGAGCTTGCGTGGAGCAAAGATTCGGTTAAATGGGAAAGAGTAGAGGAGGGTACACCATTTATTCAGTGCTCAGATAATGAGCTAGATTATGATTATGGTTGCGTCTATGCATGCGCTACGCCAGTGTTTTTGGATGATGAAGTACGAATCTTTTACGGTGCTAGCGATTGGCTTCATACAAGTTGGCGAAATGGATATCTTGCACTAGCAACACTTAGACCAGATGGATTTGCTGGTTATGAGCAGATTGATAAAAGTTTACCCGCGACAATCATTTCATCTATCTTGAGCTTTAAGGATTGTTTAATCAAAGTTACCATTGATATGGATTCTGATGGATGGGTTATAGCGAAGTTATTTAATGATTCCAAAGAGCAAATTTCTGCTTCTCATTTAACAAATAGTTGCTCGGATGAGGTCTTATTTGATTCAAGATTATCGGATCTGGAGACGGGTTACCTAGAGTTTGAGTTCAAAAACGCCAGACTTTATTCTTTTTGTTTAGATTATTTTGGTGATGGATAAACAAGTTGGATTTCTCAGTAATTTATTTAAATACAAAAATTACTTTGAGTAAATTTTAACCCTCATCTTAGGGGTAATGAGAGCATTGTTGTTTTACGATTTCCAGTATCTCTTCTATGTGGGTCATAAAAAGGATATTGTGTTGTTGTTGCCTCAGAGGGAATACGATATCGAGATGGAGCACATATATCTGGATCATTGCATAAAGATGCTTTTGGGCATCAACAACTAGGTGGCGTAGCACCGGCATTGGCAAGCATGATAAAACAATCAACGGGATACAAATACCATTGGGCTTTGGCAGATTATCTTCAGCGATCAGCCCGGCATCTAGCATCAAAAACTGATGTTCAGCAAGCTTATGCGGTAGGAAGACAAGCTGTTCACCTGGCTTTGCAAGGAAAGACATCCGTAATGGTGACCATTAATAGAAATAAGGGTTCCGACTATGGCTGGTCACTTGGCGAGGCTTGCCTAAAAAAAGTTGCAAATAAGGAAAAGAAAATCCCCAGATCTTTCATTACAAGAGATGGTTTTGGTATTACAAAGAGAGCTCGCGATTATTTAAATCCATTAATCGCGGGTGAAGACCATCCTCCATACAAAAATGGGTTGCCGCACTATGTGTCCTTAAAAAAGGTAATGGTAGAAAAAAAGATTAGACGCTATTCTTCTGCCTTTGAATAAATTAAGCGTTAGACTTTGAATACATCTCTCATTGAAATAATTCCAACGAGATGCTCATCTGAAAAAACAGGTAGATGACGTATTTGATTTTTTATCATCAGCTCCTTTGCCTCAGAATTTGATGTTTCTGGGCATGTATGAATAAGCTTACTTGTCATCACATTCTTAACAGTCTTTGTCTGAAAAGTCTTAGGTCCTCCAGATAATGCATAAACAAAGTCCCTCTCAGTCAAAATACCTATAATAGACGATTTTGATAAATGATTTTCAGAACCATTTTTACATATCATCAGAGCACTTATTTTATTTTTATTCATTAGAACAGCGGCATCAAATAAACTTGAATCCTCTGAAATTGCAAAGATATTCCAAAATTTTTGCTCATTTAAAGAATCTTTGACTTTTTTCATAATTCTCGGGCTTTTTAAAGCAATTTAATAAATATTAAAAGATATTAACACCCTACCTAATTTCTTGGTATCATATATCAAGTTTTATTGTACGTTTTAACTAACCTTTTTTATAACTGATGAAAGTTCATATGAAATCGCTAAATTATTTACTTGTTTTTGTTTTTGCTCTCTTACTGTCTACTGCTGCATTCTCCGGAGATAAAGGGTATGTTGGTGAAGAAGGAACCGAAATTGAAGTTATTAGAGTGTCAGCTCCTCCTCCGGAATATCCAAGAAGAGCGGTTAGGCTTGGAGTTGAGGGTACTGTTCGATTAGAGTTTGATGTTGATACAGACGGTTCAGTTTTAGATCCATATGTAGTTGAAAGTAATCCTCAAGGTGTCTTTGATAGAGCCGCGATCAAGGCTGTTAGAAAATTTTTATATGAGCCTCCAACTTATAATGGAACATCTGTTAAGGTCAATAATGTACAAATTGATCTCACTTTTAAACTCACCTAATGTTTCTTTAAAAATCTATAGGGATTCTTGTGCCGATTAGACTCCAGTTACTTCTCTTTGGGGTCATAGGTAATGTCCTTGTTGCCACTATATTTATAGTTTCATCCAATTATAGAGAATCTATTCAAGAAGACTCTTCGAATGAATCGCTTCTAACGTTATACGAATCTGCCTGGTATCAAACATACAATAAATCCTATGATGTAATGTCAAAGTGGGAACCTGTAACTGGAGAGAACGCATCTTTTTGGGATCCCGATTCTGAAATATTTTTAGACGAGGTTGATTCGAGTAACAATTATACAAATCCACTTTTAGACACCATAAGTGCGGGGAGAATTGGAGATGCACAATATCTTATTGAGCTTTTGTTTGAGGTGGATCTTGATGAGGGATATTTAAGTTACGTAATGGCTTATTCTCCAAGTGGAGAGAGAATCTATTGTGGGAGTGCATTAGATTTGTTAGGAGTCGATCCTTGCTCTCCTTCAGCTCGACCAGACTTCTTTAGCTACCTAGACTCTTTTATTGAGGAAGCGTCGACAAGGCCAAGAGCATCAGTCGTAAAAATTAAAGATAAAAATAAAGAACAAGAATCTACATTAAATCTAGCGCTAAGTTTTCCAATAAATATAGAAGGCCAAACCTTAGCGGTAATTACGCTTGGGGTTGATATAAGAAAAGGATTAGAAGTTTTTGAAGATGAATTTGAAGTTAGGTCTGCAATAAATACAGAATCGGGATTAATTTCACTAAATGATTATTATCAACAATTTGGTAGTACGGAGGACAACTTATTTGATATTGAAAATTTTAACAAGCTAACTGACAAAGCAATCATATTTAAAGAGTTAAATGGATCTCGGCATTCTGAGAAAGATAAAGGGCTTGGAGCATCAATTACACTTTTACCTCTCAGTACTTCTTTGTCGGCTGATGAGGCGCAATTGTTTATTTTTAAAGATGAAAGATTGAATATCTCAAGAGTATCTGATGTCGTAGAGCTAACATATGTGGTTGCAATTTCATTTGTCATATTAATTATCTCACTAATAGCATTCATCACCACAAGAACATTTGGTGGCATCACTAAAGCGATTGAGGTTTTAGAGGGACTAACTAAGGGTGATCATACTCAAGAAATGCCAGTTAGAAAGGGAATATTATCTTCCGAAACTGACGAGGTTGGACAACTCTCTGCAGCCCTTGGTTCATATAAATCGCATCTAATTGAGATGAACTCAATAAGAGAGGAGCAAGCAAAAAGAAGGCATGAAAGAGATGAAGTGATCATTGAAAAAATGACAGCCCTTGCAGACCAACTAGATGGTAGCGCAAGAACGTTAATACTAAATGATATTAAGAAAATGAATGAGCTTGCAGATAGTTCAGATAGAAATTCAAGTGAAGAAGCCTCTGTTGAATTAATGCTGGTAGCTTTTTCAAGAATGTCAGATGAAGTGAATGGTCTAATAGATGCAAGAACTAGTGAGATGGAAAATGCAAGAGATGAAGCAAGGGATGCCAGCGATCAAAAAACTAAATTTTTCGCAAATATGAGTCATGAATTAAGAACTCCACTGAATGCAATTCTTGGATATGGAGAAATGCTTTATGAGGACTGTGAAGATATGGGTTATGAAGATCTGTTACCAGACCTTAAAAAAATTACATCCTCAGGGACACATTTACTCTCTTTAATTAATAATATTCTGGATCTCTCTAAAATTGAAGCTGGAAAAATGGAGCTTTTTGTAACCAGTTTTGAGATTGAGAATATGGTGCAAACAATTAAAGATGTTTCTGAGCCTTTGGCGGCAAAAAATGAGAATGACTTTGTTATAAAGCTCGATGGCGCGATGGGCTCTATGTCACAAGATGAAACTAAGTTAAGACAATGTATAACAAATTTTTTGAGCAATGGTTTTAAATTTACAAAAAATGGAACTGTTACTTTAGATGTCAAATCCAGAACGGATGGAGATATTGAATTTGTTGATTTTGCAGTCGTAGACACTGGAGCTGGTATGAGTCCTGAGGGAGTAGCTAAAGTTTTTGAGGAGTATACTCAGGCGGAACGTTCGACTTCGGCAAATTATGGCGGAACCGGATTAGGTCTTCCAATTTCAAAAAAGTTTGCAGAGATGATGGGTGGCGACGTTGTGGTAACAAGTGAAGAAGGTGTTGGATCTACATTTACAATGTCAGTTCCGAGAGAATGTCCTGAATATACTGAGGATGAAGTTGATGCTAACGTTATTAACCTTGATGACCAAGATAATCTGGTTGTATTAGTAGATGACGATGTTGCAATGCATGATTTAATTAAACGAACGATTTCGAAACTAAATCTAACTTTATTGGGAGCTACAAATAGTGAAAAAGGTATGGAGCTTATTCGTGAAATTAAGCCAAAATTAATTTTACTTGATGTTTTGATGCCTGGACGAGATGGATGGTCTTTACTCAAAGAATGTAAAACAGATCAAGAGTTAAAGAACATCCCAGTGATTATGATTAGTCAATTAAATCAATCAAATCTTGCCTCTTCACTTGGTGCAAATGATTATTTAACAAAACCTATTGATAGAACTCATTTTATTAATACCGTAAAACGTGTCCTGGGTAACGAAACGCAAGATCATAAGGTGTTAGTAATCGATGACGATAAAGATGTAAGGGAGTTACTTTCAAGGATTCTTAAAGATGCTGGATTTAGACCGATAGATGCTAGAGATGGGAAAGAAGGCCTTGAAAGGACTAAAGACGAACCCTCGTTAATAATTCTTGACTTAGAGATGCCCAGAATGGATGGCTTTGAATTTTTGGAAAATTATATTAAAAACGTTCCAGAAGAAAAAAGATCGCCAATTCTAGTATTCTCAGGGAAAGATTTAACCGAAGTTCAAGAGGATCTTTTAAAAGAAAGGGTTGTGGGGTTAGTTAAAAAAGATGATGTCTCAATGGAAAATCTCTCGAAGATGATCCAAGGCATCCTAACACAGTAAAATCAGCCAACCAAAGCCTCAATTTTTTCAAGCAATCTTTTAAAATCAACCGGTTTTGTGTCGAAATCATCGGCTCCGCACTCCAGAGCTTTCTGCTTGTCTGACTCTAAGGCATGAGCAGTCAAAGCAATGATTGGAATTGAGCTGATTGAGTCGTCTGCTTTGGCTTGCATTGTTGCCTCCCAGCCATCTAGAACAGGGAGTCCCATATCCATCAGAACTAGGTCAGGAGACTCACTTCTCATCATTTCAAGACCAGCTTGACCATCAAATGCCATAATGATCTCATACCCTCTCCGTGAGAGTCTCCTTGACAACATATCACGGTTCATCTCGTTGTCTTCAATGTATAGTAATTTTGCCATTGTTACTATTCTCCTAATAGTTCACTATCGTGTAATGTAAATCTATTCCGACCATTTTTTTTGGCTACATAAAGCCTTTCATCCGCTTTACTTATCAAATCAGCTGAAGTTTCTGTCTCAGTTGAAAATGCAACTCCGCCACTTGAACTAATCTTGATTTCAGTACCTTCAAAATCTACAAAATTGTGATTGATTTTATGTATTAATTTAACACAAAATTCTTTGGCTTCATCAGGACTAAGATAAAGAATCGCCAGAAACTCTTCACCACCTACTCTACCAACAATATTAGGAGATGAAATCTCTGTCTGTAACAATTGAGCAAATGATATTAAGACTGCATCACCTCCAGCATGCCCATAATTATCATTAACCTGTTTAAAAAAATCTATGTCAAACATAATAGTGGTAAATTCACGATCAGAAGATTTTTTTGAATTTTCCATTGCGTCATCTAATGCTTCAAAAATAACTCTCCTATTATAAATCCCTGTAAGCTGATCGGTTGTTGCTTGGATATGTAATTTGTCAACGAGCTCTTTTTCTCGCTCTCGCCAAAGTTTTCTTTCTAAAGCAGCAACAAGTTTAGCTATTAAAATAGTTCCATTAATTGGTTTTGGTAAATAATCTTGGGCACCTAATTGAATACATTTAGAGATACTATCGACATCATTAAAAGCAGAAACCATTATTACTGGTAATGATTCAGAATTATGTTCCTTTCTAAAGGTTTTTAATAACTCTAAGCCATTAATGTCAGGCAAAATTACATCCAATAAAATCAGATCAGGAGTTTTTTTAAATACTTCAGTAATTGCAGAATTTCCATCATATGCTGTTCTGCATGATAGTCCTTGCATTGATAAACGTCTCTGAAGAACCTCACAATTAGTTACATTGTCATCTACTATTAATATATCTGATTTCTTAATTTCATCGTCAAGTGAAATAGAGTACTCTATCTCACCAAGTGATTTAAAGAGAGATTCAGCGGATTGAAGTTGATGTGAACTATTGTCATCTTTAATGTCAATAGCTTCACCTCTAATATAATCCACAAATTTTTCTATAGCGGTTTCAGTTTTGCGTGCAAGATTAATGATTTGCTGAAAATCTTCCAAAGTACCTTCATCTAAATCATCTTCATAGTCCTCCGTCAATATTTCACTGTATCCAATGATTGCATTTAAAGGAGTTCTTAGATTGTGCCGTAACTCAGAATATTCTTCTGGAGATTTTTTTGATGAATCTGCATTTGCTCCAGTGTTTTGAACAAAAGCCACATCATATTGATCGATTAATTTTGAGCATGAGGTCTTGATTTGCGCTATTTCATCTGTTGATTCGAGCTGCGCATCATTAAGAGCTTTTTCAACCATATCAACATAGTCAAAAATTGCATTAGCAGGTGTTATAAAATCCTGTTTTATTTGCGTTAAAACAATTTCCTCAGCGCCTTTAGATGTCTGCTTTGGAGTAAGCTTGTCCATTTTTAACTTTCCTTTACTTTAAATGACTCTAAAAAATTTGGTCGATGCATTAAGTATCCCTGACCTGTTTTACAACCCAAATCAATCATCAAATTTTTTTCTTCTTCAGTTTCAATACCCTCACCTATCATCTCTAAATTAAGATCTTCACAAACTTCTGAAACGAAACTAATTAATCTAGCTGTCGTAGGATCTGAAATATTAAAAGTGAAATGTTTATCCAATTTAACAACATCTATAGGTAACTCTCTTATATATTTCAATGACGCATAGCCTGCACCGAAATCATCCAAAGCTATTTTGATACCTTTAGCCTTTAATAATTTCAGTGAGTCAGAAGCAACTTTAATATCTGATAATTCAGCAGTTTCAGTAACTTCAAGCCCAAATTGATTATCTTTTAGATTATGCTTATCAACAAACTCTGTAAAGATTGAACAAAACTCTGGATGCATAATTGTATGCGCAGAAACATTCAAATATAAGGTTGCATCTTTAAAACCTATTTTATCTTTGACTTCCAAAAATTTAGCTAGCTGAACTAAAGACTCAAGAACTACTAATGAAAAAAGACTTTCTCCCTCAATTTGCGGGATGATTTGATCATTACGTAAATAGCCACCTCTACCATCTTGGAGCCTTAATAGAGCTTCAAGTCCAGTGACCTCATTGGTTTTCAGGTTGACCTGTTTTTGATACGCTAATTCAATTCTATGATTCTCTATACAGTCAATAGTGTTCCTTAATGCATCAAGACCTTCTTTGGATGAGCATAAAAGCTCAATTAACATTATCCCATTAGAGATATCTACGGGGATCATATGGACCCGAGTTCGCATTAAAAAATTGATTTCTCTTAGAGAGATTTCAATAGGAGTATCATAGTAAAGAGCAATGGATTCTGGATCACCAAAATCGCCTTTAACTCGATCGTCGATTTTTACAACAGAGATTTCATCTAAACTCGACAAATTAAAAATATAATTAGCTGCTAAATTTGCCCATGCAATCGAGCCATCGAGTTCATAAATTATGTATGGGCTTGGATGATGCAATAATGATTTTGTGAGATATTTCAGCTCTTTTTCAGATCGCATAATTTATCCATATAATTTACTTTGCTTAATCTGCTCATCAACGAACCCAAAAAACTTCATCAGCAAAAGTTATTTGAATGCAATGTGATTGTTTCTAATACTTTAATATAAGGTTTTTTTAAAGGTCGGTAAAGAAACTTGTGGATATAGAGAAAATTTCTAAACTATCCGCCCGCAGCTGTGCTGGATAGAGCCGTAATGGTAGAGAAAAACCGAGACGATATTATCCAGCCTTCACAATTTGCACGGGAGGATGTGACCAAAATAAGATGGGTGAGTAGTATTTCCGCACCCTGACTTAAAAATCAAAAGACTTATCAAAGTGATATACTGAGGGTACATTCGTTTAATAGGTGGCGAAAAACTTGCTAAAAAAATTTACTATTTTTGTCGCAATTGTCATTTTAGTAATGACGCTTTTTATTGTTCAGACAACTTCCAGTTACATGCTATATTTATATCAGATGGGGATGCCTGTTGATTTAAAAGCGTTTTTTTTGGCAGTATGGACCGACTTGATTGGAATGAACTTTCATGGATTATTGCCCCCCATTGCGCTTGTCATTTTTGTCGTTCTTGGGGTAGCTTTTCTTGTCGCGCATCTGATTTTAAAACGTATTTCTGTTGAGAAGAAATATTTTTACGCTTTTGCAGGGGCGTCTGGAATGTTCACGCTGGTAACTCTTTTCCCAGCGTTAACCTACGATTTAGAAATGTATCGTGGAGCACTGACACTTTTGGGTAAAGGCTACTTAACTGCTACAGGAGCACTAGGTGGTTATATTTTTGGATTAAATCTGCAGAGGCAATCATAATGCGATTCCATTTTTTATTTCCGCTTGTTTTTATACTCTTTGCGAATGCTGTAATTTCTGCTGATAGCGAATTCAAAATGGAGACACTTGCTGAGGGGCTTGATCATGCCTGGGGCATCGCAGTTGTTTCCGACAATGAAATATTGGTAACAGAGGGAGTCGGTCGATTGCGTCGGATTGTCGATGGACAGCTTGACCCCGTCCCAATCAAAGGTATCCCGCCGGTTTTTCTGTATCCTGATGATTTGACGCAAGGGGGGCTATGTGATGTTGCATTGCACCCAAGATACAACGAAAACCAATTGATATATCTTTCGTTCGGTGAGGCCGACAAAGACGATCCCTCATTAAATGCGATGACAGTTATTCGTGGACGACTAGAGGGTCACAATCTTGTTGATGTTCAACAAATTTTTAAGGCTGAACCACCCAGAAAAACTGCGGCACACTACGGCGCTCGGATATTATTTCTTGGCGACGGTACAATGTTGATAACATCGGGAGATGGTTTTAATTATCGTGACCAAGCCCAAACACTTGATAATCATGTAGGAAAAATTGTTCGTCTCAATGATGACGGCTCAATACCAGATGATAACCCATTTGTGGGTATGAAAGATGCTCTCCCTGACATATGGTCATTTGGTCATAGAAATCCGACTGGAATGGCGCTTGGTAATGACGGAATGACTATATTTGAGCATGAACACGGACCCCAGGGTGGTGATGAACTTAATATTGTCAACATTGGAAAGAATTATGGATGGCCACTGATTACTTACGGGCTTGATTACAGTGGGTCCTTGATAACCCCTTTTACTGAAAGAGAAGGACTAGAGCAACCTATCAAATACTGGGTACCCTCTATAGCGCCGTCGGCGTTGGCGATATATCAAGGGGATATGTTTCCCGATTGGAAAGATAATCTATTTATTACAGCCATGGTGCCGGGAGACCTCAGGAGATTGACCATGATTAATGATAAGGTCGTGGGAGAAGAGATAATGCTGTCGGAGCTAGGAAGACTCAGAAATGTAGTTAATAGCACTGATGGAAGTCTTCTTGTAGCAACAGATGGTCCTGATGGAAAGATAATTCGGTTATATAAGAACTAGAATTTACACCAGAACTCTTCATCACTATTCTGGGCCGCTTTCGTCTGACTTTTGGAAAAGAAGCTCCCTTAATCGGGTATAAAAACTTGCAAAAACATCATGTAAAGAAGCATCATTCAAGTTCTGATATATCTTAGTAAAAGCTACTTTCCAAGAAACTGTTCCAAAGTGCTTACTAACATGTTTAAGTCGGGCCGAAGAATTGGATTATTAGAAATGCTTACCATTCCTAGCTGACCGTTTGGATATATTACAAACAAGCCAGGTTCAGAGAATTCATGTTCTACTTTAGGGGGCTCTGGTGGCGATATATGCAAACCAAGATCACGGGCTTGCTCGGGCTTCAAACCATAATATAAGGGAAAGTTAACTTCGAGTCGCGTCAGATGATCTTGCAGATCTTCTTTACTGCCACAGGAAACAGCCGCTAAATCAACATTGATATCGAGTAAACGTTGGCGAAATTTGGACAGATTATTGAGATGATCTGTACATTTTCCACAATTTCGATGGCGATAGGTGACAATCATTTGCATCTTTGCTGCGCTGCTTGGCTTGCTTATATCCACGAGATTATCGTTCGAGTCAAACACATTTAACTCAGGGAACTCGGATCCTGGTACTATTTTATCGGTCGACATCTTGGGTTTCCTCTGTATTTATTGGTTCGATAGAATATTAATGTAACACTTTGTTTATTTGAAATTCCTTTTGAAAAATCCCACCCATGTTTATGGTTTACGAGATTTATTTCATGGTATGAATATAGTGCGCATTTCTCTTCATCTGTCTGATAAAGTATTTCTTCTCTCGGAGAAACCACTTACTTTTACTACCATTTAAAAAGTTGATATGTATTAATTACAGTGAAAACAATTTCGCATCTCTGCCTATCAAGGCATGATGTTTTGCGACGAAGGCGCAAAATTCAAAATAGTTAATTGCTTAGTCCAACCAAACTTCTAAATTATCCTTGCGGCCAATTGATCTGTTTAATCTGACGTTCAGGATATCAGCCATGTCGCATGATTTGAGAATTTGTTTGATCTGAATCTGCGTTTTTGTTTCGACCTCATCAAATATTTGGTGAATACGTTGCAGTTGGAAATGCCGGTAGGGCGCGATGGCCGCATTAATAGTGTGATCTCTGACTTGAAATTCAACATTGCCTAGAGGGGACGTGCCAAGTTGAAAAACCGCAGGGCTACCTGTTTCAGGATTTTGCTCGGATAACCACAAATTTAAAAATTTTGCTGACGCAACTGTTTCGGGAACGAAGTCTTGCGATAGAACACGTAATACCGCTATCAATGTTTCAGGGATCTCGTTTTTTTGCAAAAAATCAGTGTCAAAATCAAAATATTCTGGTGCATCCTGACTTTCTCGATTCATCCGCTCTACCCAACGATAAACCCGAGGCGCTAGTTTTTTCATCAGAGCTGCTGGATATGGATCTCTTGCCAAATGCCCATAAAGAGGAGCCAGCATTCCAAAATCACCAATGCAAGGACTTCCACCCAGAAGATAGGGAGTATGTTGAAAGTGAGAGTTTAATGCATCGAGCAGTTCGATATATAGACCTTCCACGAGTTCCTTGGTGTCTCCGGTAACGCCACGCATCTTTGTGGTGGTTCGGAGCATTTCCATCACTGAAATGGTTTTCTGCTCACGATCAGGTGTGTCTGGTCTGAAAAGAGAAAAAAAGTGATAGTGCAAAAACTCATCGTTGTCCTCAGGAAAATTCCAGCGGTAATGCATTGCTGGTCGGCGCAGGCCTTCCGAACCAATCACATCAAATAGTGAGCTGACCATGTCTTGGAGTGGACTGATAGGCCGAAAGAGGCGGCCAAATGTAGATTCAAAATGATCAATAATCGCTGCACCGTCACGAATGACCTCCCCATTTGGTGTAACCAATGTAGGGATCGTAGGCAATTTTCCAATTGGTTTTATCTCGGTGAAGCTACTATGTCCTACAGAGCGCTCTTCAAAAGGGATACATCGTTTTATAAGGTAAGCACGCGCTCGGCCCGCATATAAAGAGTGTGGAGCAGAGTACAAAATGTATGTACCACCATCAGAGCATTCCATCTTTGTAATATACCTTCTTGTCTGATTAGCTATTTATGAACATTACATTATGAACTGGCAATCTTGGTTTCGTTGAAGCCGAAAAGGTCAGTAAAAATGGCGCACCCGGAGGGATTCGAACCCCCGACCAAGTGGTTCGAAGCCACCTACTCTATCCAGCTGAGCTACGGGTGCGTAACTGCGAGTTATTGTAACTATTTCGTATTGAATAGCTAGTGATTGCTTATTATCTCTCGAGGAATTTTATTTTTTCCGGAACACCATTCCACTTGTCTGCATCTTCAAGCGGCTCTTTCTGTTCACTTATATTCGGCCAGATTTCTGCTAGTTCTTGATTGAGCTCTATAAAATTTTCTTGCCCAGGTGGAATCTCATCTTCTGCAAAAATTGCATCTATCGGACATTCTGGCTCACAAAGCGCGCAATCTATGCATTCATCGGGATGGATAACTAGGAAATTTGGTCCCTCATAAAAACAATCGACAGGACAAACTTCAACACAATCTGTGTGTTTACATTTTATACAATTATCGCCAACTACGAATGTCATACTGTCATCTCTACCCAGCTGAATCATTTTAATTTGGTGCAGATTATAGCAATTAAAAACAATTGATAAGGTCATCAATTCGATATTTTTTGCCCTGAGAAGTTACGTCACTATAAATTTTTTAGCTCATAGATCAGTTCAAGTGCTTGCTTGGGTGTCAATTCATCGGGTTTAACATCATCAACAAATGATTTAAGTTTTGTCTCAGCTGGAGATTCAACCTTAGAATTAGTTGAAGATAAATGAGATTCGGGAAAGACATTTCCTGAATTCTCCATGTTTTGATTTTCTAACATTCGAAGTTGCTCTTTCGCGACAGTTATAACATTGTTGGGTATCCCTGCGAGTTTTGCGACTTGAAGCCCATAGCTTTTATTCGCCGGTCCCTCAATTACTTTGTGCATAAAAATGATGCGATCTTTGTACTCTTCGGCATTTAAATGAACATTAGCACTTATTTTTTCGTGTGAAGGTAGCTTTGTTAGCTCGAAGTAATGAGTTGCGAACAAAGTGAGAGCTTTTACCTCAGAAACTAGAAAGTTTGCGCAGGCCCAAGCTATTGATAATCCATCAAATGTACTGGTACCTCTTCCAATTTCATCCATCAGCACTAAACTTCTCTCAGATGAGTTATGCAGAATATTTGCTGTTTCTACCATTTCAACCATAAAAGTAGATCTGCCACCAGCCAGATCGTCTGAGGAGCCAATCCTAGTGAATATGCGATCAACAATGCCAATTTCAGCCTTTGATGCGGGCACAAAACTCCCGACTTGTGCTAATAAAACAATTAATGCAGTTTGTCTCATGTAGGTTGACTTACCGCCCATATTTGGTCCAGTAATTATCAGCATTCTTCTGTCTTGATCCATTGAGAGGTCATTGGGAATGAATGGCGAGTCAATGGAGTTTTCGATTACTAAGTGTCGGCCATCTTTTATTTTTATCATGCTTGTCTTAGTGAGGCTGGGTTTGCAAAATTTTAACGTTTTCGCCCGTTCAGCTAAACTAGAGAGTACATCAATTTGAGCAAGTGATTCGGCGCACTCTCGTAACTCTTGGATGTCCAAGTTAATTTCATCAAGGAGCTCCTCATAAAGAATTTTTTCTCTAGTCAGAGCTTTACTTTTCGCGCTTAACGCTTTGTCTTCAAATATTTTCAACTCAGGAGTGATATATCTCTCAGCATTTTTCAGTGTTTGTCTGCGAATATACTCAATGGGAGCTTGCGCGCTTTGACCTTTGGAAATTTCTATGTAGTAACCATGAACTCTGTTATAACCAACTTTCAACGTTGAAATGCCAGTTTTATCTTTCTCCTCATTTTCCATCTCGATTAGGTACTGGCCAGCATTACTGTTGAGCGCTCTTAGTTCATCAAGTTCATTGTCGTAACCATCTGCAATGACTCCTCCCTCTCTTATCGTCATCGGTGGATTTTCAATTATTGCCTTTTGCAAGAGAGCGCTTAAATTTTGAAAGGGTTGTGCTGCATTTTTCAATGTATCTATATGTTCATCATTGCATGTCGATAGATTATTTTGTATCAACGGTAGTTGATCAATAGATATTGCCAATCTAGTGAGATCACGAGGTCGCGCTGATCTTAGAGCGACTCTAGTTAAAATTCTCTCCATATCACCAACTTTCTTTAAACTTTCATGAATAGAATGGTAGATAAGCTCTTTATGGAGGCTCTCTATACTATTCTGTGTTTTAGTCAGTGCATTAATATCTTGCGAGGGCTGATTTAGCATACGTCTCAACAATCTTGCACCCATCGATGTTGCAGTTGTATTCATTACCTCATAAAGAGTGTTTCGTGTCCCTCCATTGAGATTTTGATCGATCTCAAGATTTTTTCTGCTGGCAGGGTCAAGAATAACCTTATCTGATTGTGTTTCTGTTGTAATTTTTTGAATATGAGACAAGTCGTTTCTTTGCGTGTCCAGTGCATATTTTAATAAACAACCTGCCGCACTAATGCCTAATTTCATATCATCGCACCCAAACGCAGTAAGGTCGCGTGTACCAAAATGGCTATTTAGAGTTTTTTCAGCTACATCTAAGTCGAATTCCCATAAACTCTTCTTATTAACACATATATTTGGGTCGAGCA
>CACJVE010000020.1 GCA_902596775.1 uncultured SAR92 cluster bacterium | reverse complement strand
TGGGATAAGTTTCGCGGATTTGCCTGCCGCGTTAGTAAAATCTCTTCATGTAGTAAAAGTACCTACTGCAGACATGGTTGAAGGTTCTTTGGGAGGCACCATAGATGTCAAAACTTATCGAGGTCTTAGATTAAAAGAACCATTGAAAGCTATTAGATTTACCTCTGAGTATGCTGAAAACGCGGATTCATGGAATGAAAACTTCTCAGCAACTTTCGGGAATAAATTTGAGGAAAGTTATGGAGATGTCGGCGCAATTATAACGTTCTCACACATTAACAAGTCTATCAGACAAGATTCTCTAAGAATAAACCCAAACGTAAGAAGGCCTGACTCAGGGTCCATTAGGAGCACCTTGGATTTTGATGGAGATGGAGATTTCGATCCATACTTCTATCCCGGATATACAGAGCAAAACTATCAATCAGAGGATAGAGAAAATACCGCAGTGTCAGCATCTATTGAATGGCAAGCGCAAGAAAATTTAAAACTCTTTTTTGATGGTTCATACACCGACTTTTACAGGCAAGGCAATTTTCAGCAAGTATCCACACATCCTCTTTTTTCAAGATTTGAAACTAATGGACTTGATGAGGCTACATTTGGAGTGACAGATTTAGATGGGATAGCTGTTCCTGTTATGACTTCAGGTGAGATGGCTGCTGGAACTAGACCGAATGGTCAGCCAGATGGAATGCTTCTAAGAACGCAGGCGTTTGCCAATAATAGAGACACTCAATCTCATGTTGTTGCGGCTGGAGGCGAGTGGTTTAATGAAGACCTAACAATAAAATTTGAGGCCAGTAATTCTGCTTCTGACTCGACATCTCCTCTGGTAACTACCAATTTCACATACAATGACCCACTGCATCCAAACTTTTTGGTTATCGGTGGTCATGTTAGAGTACCTTTATATTTTAATGCGCTCAATGGCGTTCCATCATATGGACCTGTTGAAGGTGCACAAGGAAATTCTGTCGCCAATGGTGTTATAATGTCTCATGATCTTTCTACTCTTTTGGATCCGTCTTACTATGCTCTATTCTTGTTCAAAGAAGTTGAAAACACTTTCGAGAATAATCTCTCGGAGCAAAAAATTGACTTTAATTGGATGCTTGATAACGATTTCTGGTCAGATATCTCCTTTGGACTTAGATTTAGCCAAAGAACAAACGAACGTCAACGCCAAGCCCAACTTACATCGAGGCATCCAAGGGTCAGTGCTTCCCAATTTATTGAAGCATTTCCAGGGTTCCTTATTGCAACGCCTGGCGATTTTTTTGATTTCAATTCGGGTGCAAATTACATAAATAACTTTCTGACTGCTGATCCAAGAATGGTAATGGCCAATAGAGAAGCGATCAGAGATTTTCTTTCTCTTGACACCGAAGGGACCGTAGATCCTCTTGGATTCTATGAAGTTGATGAGGATACGTCAGCTTTCTACATTAAAGGAGACTTTGGTGGAATTGCTGAAGGAGGATTATTGGATGGTATATCATTCTCTGGGAATATTGGACTTAGATTTGTAGATACTGATCAAAATGTCACTGGAACGATTGATAATGAAGCATTTAGTGTCACACAAAAATATAACGAAGCATTACCGAGTGCGAGTCTTGTTGTCTCACCGACAGATAAAACACAAATAAGATTAGGTTATGCCAAAATCTTAAGAAGGCCTAACTTCTCTGAGTTATCTCCAACTATGACTCTTCCTCTCAATATATATACCGCCGCGCAGGCTGGAAACCCAAACCTCAAGCCTACAACTGCCGAACAATATGATCTTGCTGTTGAGTTTTATTATAAAAGAGGAAGTGTATTAAGTATTGGATATTTCATGAAGGATTTAGATGGCGTTATTGGCCGGGAACTCTTTCCAAACGATATATGCAACACTCGAGTAGAGCAAAATGAGGGAGACGGAATAATCTGTACTGCCTTTAATGGTGAACAAGGAGTATTGACCGATGCAATTAGGTTTGCAAACCTCCCTGGGGGCAAAATACGTGGAGGTGAAGTGGCACTGCAACACAACTTCAATAACCTTCCTCAACCTTATGATGGACTTGGCATGATCGCTAATTATGCCTACCAAAAGGGTGATAGAGATCTTCCTCTTGGAATAGCTGGATTTCTTCAAGCAGATGGAATAAGTTTCGCTGAGTATCCTCTAAATTTCCAAAGACTTTCTGAAAATTCTTACAACATGACATTGTATTTTGAAAAACCAAGATATCGGTTTAGTGGCAGAATAAGATATACGTATCGAGACTACTTTTTAGTGAGCGAATCCTCTGACGCTGCGAATACCTATCCCTTGTATACGGATAACAAAGGTCAGCTTAATGCATCAATGTCATATAAAATCAACGATGTTTTCAGAGCTACATTGTCTGCAAATAATCTAACTGATGAGCAAGTCGTGCAACCTGGGATTTTTCCTGGCGGGCCGACTGTTAAGGTTTTAGACCCAGGCAGGAGATTTGGAATTGGTGTAAGCGCGAGATTCTAATAGATTGTTTGCTCGAATATATAGATGCCCGAAAAAGAAATTAAACAGTCTTTTTGTTTTTAAGGCATTTATTACACTCATTGTTTCTTTAATTCTAAGCTTATTCTCAGTATTTGTTAGCGCTGAAACAACCTATTATGTAAGTGCATCCACTGGGGATGACGCAAACAATGGTATTTCTGCAGAGTCGCCATGGTTAAGTCTTACAAAGGTGAATGAGAGTAAATTCAAACCTGGAGACAAGATCTTATTTAAATCAGGAGATAAGTTCTTTGGGTCTCTAGTCATTGATTATTCTGGGCAACGAGGAAAACCTATCTTATTTTCCTCTTACGGTGGGGAGAGCCCACCAATTATTGATGCCGCCACTAAAAACAATGGTGACAACATGGCAGCAATTCTTATTCAAGACCAAGATAATATAGAAATCAGTAATCTAAAAATTAGAAACTTCCGGAAACTTGGTCGAGATAGATTGTCTGCATTAGATGCATCGACAGATGCCTCAGTCAGCTTTTATGTAAAAGCCCCAAAAGCAAGAACAGTGCGACTCCACTCCAATCGTTTTGGATGGGATAAAAATCATCCAAAGGGAAGAGCAAAGAATATGGGTGATGGAACATGGATGGTCAACATAAAGCCCGCATGGAAAAAGACCGCAAGATATAAGTGGATAATAGATGGTGAAATTGAAAATATTAACAATGATATAAGAAGAGGATCCTGCAGATATCGGCTAGCAATGGGGTCAGTTGTGTCAGGAAATAATTTTGCTAACAGGGCTTGGGAACCTGGATCTGGGGACATAAAAGAAGATGTTGCCGGGACTTGCGCATTTAGCTCTGGCAAAAATCCTCAGTTTGATCACACAGACTTTAAGGCTTTCGGCATTCTAGTAAAAAATACTGGTAAACGAGTTTTGGATGGATTTGAATTTCATAATCTTACAGTTGAAAAAGTTTATCCTCTGCGAATGCGAAATAGTCAGAATGAGCAGGCATTTGTCGACAATATGGTTTCTGGAATTAGATTTGAAACGCTTCCCGCCAAGTCCAAGAAGGATGCCGTAAATACAAGAAATATGCTTGTTCACAATAATCTCATTCGAGAAACAGGACGTTTTGGAATAGCTGCGAGACACAAGTCATCAAAAATCAAATCCATCATGCAGAGTGCTATTGATTACGATCAAAACTTTATTGTCATTAATAACAAATGTGAAAACCTAGGTGGCAGTTGCGTTTTAATGAGCGGTGTTTGGCAAGGGTTATTAGAAGGCAATACATTTATAAAGTCGGGAGCTCTTGTTGAGCCAAGCTTGTCAGTAAATAGAGGCAGTGGCGCCTGGTTTTTTAGAAGTAAAAACATCGTCGCACAGAATAATACAGCAGCTTTCTCCCGAGGTCACAATGATTCCGCAGGAATACATGTCGACTATAATAATGAAAATATTCTGGTGCAGTATAACTTTACATTTAATAATGAGGGATATGGAACTGAAATATTAGGTTCGAACAAAAACATAATTTGGCGCTATAACATCAGTGTTGGTGACGGAACACGATTAACAAATGTCGTTAGGCCTGAAGGGGGTCGGAGCAATAACCCTGGTCGAACAATTCATGTAAGTGATTTCGCAAAACCCTACAGAAAAGTTTCACAAGATGTTTTTATATATAACAATACTTACGTAATTACATCAGGATCTTCACCAGGATTCGAGCTCAAGGCCAAAGGCCTCAAATTATGGAACAATTTATTTCTTGTTCAAAATAATGCGTCTCTCGGAAAAAATTTCAACAAATCTATCAATTCATCTCGAGGTATCAGCGTCGAAAGTAATGGGTTCTCCGGAAATGTGTCTGATTTGCTTCTCTCCCTAGATGATAATGCAGTTGAATTCAACGCTAAATATGAAAGTGAACTATCAAATCCCAATACATTTGCGTTTTCTCTCAAAGACGTAATGTTAGCAAGTGAAAATAATGAAAGAATATTGCCTACCTTTAACGCCGCGGGAAAAGGAATTTTCTCTCACGTAAGCGAAAAACCCATAAGTGATTATTTTGGAAACCGTCTTGATGAAGAAAAGATATTTTTAGGCGCTGGCTTTTCTGCGAGATAATGATTAAATATGTCTACTTGACCTTACTTCCTTCCTGGCCACAACTGCAATTGCCCTAAAAAATAAGCCATAAGCAATTAACTCAAGACACTCCTCCATAACGACATTAGCTCTAATGTCTATGTCCTCAAAAAGAGATCCGAGCACCAAAAAGACGCCTGATAAAATAAGACTGATTCCTACTTTACTTTTAAAAAATACACCACCAAGATCAAAATAAAATCGGAACTTTGAAATCGCATAAAGCGATATAACCAAAAAAAGACTGACCAATAAAACAGTGCGTCCCGTTCCAGATCCCATGGCAATAAGCCAGAATGGTAAATTAAAGTCCTCTAAATCAACTTCTCGAAGAATAAAACCAAGGGAGAGAAATGCAAAAAACACCGAAATTATTTTATCTTTCCTAAAACGCTGAAGTGATGTTTTTAGAGACAGGAGCAGCGCAATTAATAAGATAATAAATTGAGAATTCTCAATAAGACCGTTCTCTTGAGCGATTGAGTAATCATTGAAAACAAAACAAGAAATCATTGACCACAATAAAACAATGAAAATTCCAAGCAAAGCGAATGAGTAGATTCTTTTATCTAAAGTGTTTATGGGTAGCACTCCAATAATTCAAAACAAGGATATAATCTTTAAGTTAAGATATATAATTATTATGCAAAATTTATTACAGCCCTAAAAGGTTGTATGTTAAAAATAATTTTCATATGGCAGTCAGTGTGATATCTGAAAAAAGTACACTTTTAATGGGTATGAATCTCCTCTACAATCTACAGCCAATCCGGAAAATACACCGTATTAATTAAATTAATCAAGGTAACAATATGGCAGTCCCATCAATTCTATCAAAAAATCTAAAACTCCCTGTTGTCGCGGCACCGCTGTTCATAATATCAAACCCGGATCTTGTGATTGCTCAGTGCAAAGCCGGTGTGGTTGGGTCTTTCCCTGCGCTAAATGCAAGACCCGCTGAAAAGCTAGACCGTTGGCTTGAAAAGATAACTACAGAGCTTGCTGAGTATGATAAAGAGAATCCAGAGAATCCATCTGCGCCATTTGCTGTCAATCAAATTGTTCACTCTTCAAATGATCGACTTCAGCATGATGTTGAAATGTGCGTCAAATGGAAGGTACCAATCGTCATTACATCACTAGGTGCAAAGGAATTTGTAAATGAAGCAATACACTCCTATGGTGGAATAGTTCTCCATGACATTATTAATAATCGGTTTGCAAAGAAAGCTGTTGAAAAAGGCGCCGACGGGCTAATTGCAGTAGCTGCAGGAGCAGGAGGTCATGCGGGATCACTTTCGCCATTCGCATTGACTCAAGAAATACGAGAATGGTTCGATGGACCATTACTTTTATCAGGATCTATTGCCACAGGCGATGCAGTCTTATCTTCAATCGCGATGGGTGCTGACTTGGCCTATATAGGATCTGCTTTTATAGCGACCCATGAAGCGAATGCAACTCAAGCTTACAAGCAAGCAATCGTCGATTATAATGCCGATGATATTATGCTAAGTAATTTATTTACCGGCGTTAACGGCAACTATTTAAAACCATCGATTGAGGCAGCAGGACTTGATCCCAAAAATCTTCCTGAAAGTGACCCTTCGAAAATGAGTTTTGGCTCGGGCGGAGAGTCCTCGTCAAAAGCATGGAAGGATATTTGGGGCTGTGGCCAAGGGATTGGCGCAATTAAAGTGATTGGTTCTGCGGCAGATTTAGTTGGCGGACTAACCGATCAATACAACAATGCACTAAAGAGGGTGTTGAGTGCCTAGACTAAGCCTTTGATGCTGTGAAATTACTTAACAAATTTATACTTACACTTTTAGTGGTTCTGCCATTGATACCGGCAGCGGAGACAGACAAATTTAAGGTAATTACAACCTTCACAGTAATTGCCGACATTGCAAGAAATGTTGGAGGCGACGCAGCAATCGTTGAGTCGGTAACAAAACCAGATGCAGAAATTCATAACTATCAAGTTACACCAGGTGATATTCGAAGGACCTACGGTTCAGATTTAATTTTATATAATGGATTAAATTTGGAATTATGGTTCGAAAAATTCTTCAAAAATTTTAACTCTATACCTAGTGTTGTGGTCACAGATAATATAACGCCCTTAGGCATTTCTGAGGGGCCCTACTCTGGAAAGCCAAATCCTCATGCATGGATGTCAACCAAAAATGCATTAATTTATATCGAGAATATTAGAGAGGCATTTGTTAAGCACGATAAAGAAAACATGGAGACTTATAATAAAAACGCAGCCATTTACGCAAAAAAAATAATGGCTCTTGATGGGCCTTTCAGGGAGAAAATAGAATCACTAAGTATAGAAAATAGGTGGCTAGTAACTAGCGAGGGGGCGTTTAGCTACTTAGCAAAGGACTATGGGTTAAAAGAAGCTTTTTTATGGCCAATAAATGCTGATGGTCAAGGAACGCCGCAACAAGTAAGAAAAGTTATAGACCTGGTGAGAAAAAATAAAATACCAGCTATCTTTAGTGAGAGCACGGTGTCATCGAAATCAGCAAAACAAGTAGCACGCGAGACAGGTGCAAAATATGGTGGTGTTTTATATGTCGACTCACTAACATCGGAGGACGGTAAAGTCCCTACTTATATCGATCTTTTAAAAGTAACTCTGGAAACAATAGCTGAGGCATTGAGCGAGACATGAGTGGTTTGGAAGTAAAGGAAATATCGGTAACCTATAAAAACGGCTACACCGCTTTAACAGATACGAGTTTTAGTTTACCAAAAAATACGATAACGGCCTTGGTCGGGGTAAATGGCAGTGGAAAATCCACACTATTTAAGGCCATCATGGGATTCTTGAGTGTCTCTGGAGGCTCTATTAAAATATTTGATTCTAGCGTCTCGCAAGCACTAAAAAAAAATCAAGTCGCTTACGTACCCCAATCTGAGGATATAGACTGGAATTTCCCAGTACTAGTCGAGGATGTTGTAATGATGGGAAGATTCGGTCATATGGGCCCGCTCAGAGTTGCAAAACACTGGGATCATGTCGTAGTTGACTCTGCTCTGCATCGTGTTGGTATGGAGTCCTATAAATCGCATCAAGTAGGAGAACTTTCAGGAGGTCAAAAGAAACGTGTTTTCTTAGCGAGAGCCATTGCTCAACAGAGTAAAGTTGTTCTTCTCGATGAGCCATTCACTGGTGTTGACGTAAGATCAGAAGAGCAAATCATGTCACTTTTGAAAGAGATGAAAAAGGAAGGGAAAATTATTTTAGTTTCGACACATAATTTAGGGAGTGTTCCAGGTTTTTGTGATCGAACCATATTAATTGATAAAAAAGTTCTAGCTTCGGGACCAACGGAAGAGGTGTTTACACAGGACAATCTTCAACTCGCATTTGGAGGTGTCCTTCGACAACTTATTTTGTCTGGATCACAATTACATGATGATGATGACTCAAGGCAAGTAACTGTATTATCTGATGATGAGCGTCCCGTTGTCCTTTATGGTGAGGGAAATAAAGATATTGATGTACGTCCCGTTCTAATTTCTGATGAAAACTCTTCAAAATAATTAACAAAGCTCTATGGATTTACTTATTCCCTTCGAATACGATTACATGATTACGGCGATGATAGTAAGCTCACTTGTTGGAGGAGTCTGCGGATTTCTGTCTGCGTTTTTAATGTTAAAGGGCTGGTCCCTTATAGGAGATGCACTCTCACATTCAATCGTACCCGGCGTTGCTGGTGCATATATGCTTGGACTTCCATTCTCTATTGGGGCATTTTTTTCAGGAGGGCTTGCATCAAGCGTGATGCTATTTCTAAACCAAAGATCCAAGCTCAAAGAGGACACAATTATAGGTTTAATCTTTAGCTCATTTTTTGGAATAGGGCTCTTTATGATATCTATATCTCCAACCTCAGTGGACGTGCAAACTATTGTTCTGGGAAATATCCTAGCAATAACTCCAAAAGATACGATACAACTATTGCTAATCTCTATTATTTCAATAGTAATTCTGCTAGCTAAATGGAAGGACTTTCTAGTTGTTTTTTTTGACGAGAATCATTCAGTCACAATTGGAATAAATCCAACTTTAACAAAAATAGTCTTCTTTACAATCTTAAGCGCATGCACAGTTGCCGCGCTTCAAACTGTTGGTGCGTTTTTAGTTATAGCACTAGTTGTTACACCAGGCGCAACCGCATACCTGTTGAGTGATAAATTTGAAAAAGTTCTTATTTTAAGCACCATCATTGGATTCGCTACATGCCTTTTGGGCGCTTATTTAAGTTTTTTTATTAATGGCTCGACTGGTGGCGTTATTGTAGTCTTACAGGCAATCATCTTTTGTGTAATATTTTTGTTCGCACCAAAATATGGGTTTATCAAGGCTCATAGATTACGGAAACACATTTTGCGGCCAAGCAACAATGTTTAGTTTAGATATTCTTTTACAACCATTTACTTTTGACTTCATGCTAAGAGCGACAGTAATTGCCCTTCTTGTTGCAATACCCACAGCCATACTCTCATGCTTCTTGGTGTTAAAAGGATGGTCTTTAATGGGTGATGCCGTTGCTCATGCGGTATTACCTGGTGTCATACTTGCCTATTTGTTGGGTTTTCCATACATAATTGGAGCTTTCATTGCTGGCATGCTGTGCGCAATAACTACAGGCTTTATATCTGAAAATAGTAGGCTAAAAGAAGACACTGTAATGGGCGTTGTTTTTTCAAGTATGTTTGCGTTGGGCATAGTTATGATGAGTAAAATTGAGTCTGAAGTGCATCTTGACCATATATTATTTGGTGACATTCTGGGTATAACAGAAACAGATATTTTAATTACTGGAGTAATTACTCTATTTTCACTGCTTTTTCTAATTATAAAAGGCAAGGACCTAGTTCTGTATATATTTGACTTACAGCACGCTAAAGCTATTGGACTACCCATTCGTTTGCTTCACTACTGCCTTCTTGCGCTATTATCGATCACAATCGTAAGCGCACTAAAAGCTGTCGGCATGATCTTGGTTATAGCATCACTAATTGCACCTGGAGCAATTGCATATCTGATAACCAACCGTTTTAAAAATATGATTCTTATATCTTTAATAATCAATTCGCTATGCGCGGTTTTAGGCGTTTATGCTAGTTTTTTTATTGACAGTGCGCCTGCTCCGACCATTGTGGTTATGCTAACAATTGTTTTCGTAATCGTTTTTACTGTAAAGACATCAAGAAATTTCGCTAGGCAACCGGGACATTTATAAGTTGTTTAACCCCCCAATATTTGTTTTATAAGTCACGAAAAAAACATCTTTTTATTTTTGAGCGCAGCAAATCGAAGACCGATTAAATCAAGGAAGTAATTCTGCCTCAGCTTCCAAGGCGACCTTAATCCCTCCTTTGGGAACTTATTTATCGATCTAAGAATATAACCTGATGTTAACCCCACTGACATTACTTGTTTCTCAGAATCTCCAACATCTTTCGGCATACAAACTTGATACCCTTTTCTATCGCAATATTTTATTAGTCTACATACGTATTTACTCGTCAAATCACACTTCAAGGTCCAAGATGCGTTGGTGTAACCACTTGCGGCAAAAAAGTTGGGGATGTTACTGAGCATTACTCCTTTGTATTGCACCGTTGATGAAAAATCTATCCCTTTACCATCAACACGCATTTCAATACCTCCAAAAGGAAGCATTTTTAAACCGGTAGCCGTTATAACGATGTCAGCATCAATATGTTCTCCTGACTTAACTTTGATGCCCTCCCGTGTGAACTCTTCAATTTGATCCGTAATTATTGAAGCGCTGCCATTTCTTAAACATTTAAATAAGTCTCCGTTAGGAACCATGCATACTCTTTGGTCCCAGGGTTTATATGTCGGAGCAAAATGCTTATCTACATCTACTGCATCTCCCATCGAGCGTCTAACCCAATCAATAAGCTTTTGTTTTATAAAAATAGGCCACGTTCTACTGATATGATAAAAAATAAGGGATGCAAATATATTTTTCCATCTTGTAATTTTGTAAGCTATCTTTTCTGGCAAATATTTTTCCAAAGCCTTCGCTTTTTTATCAACTGCAGGCCGAGAAACGATATAAGTTGGGGATCTTTGCAACATAGTAACGTGTGACGCTTTTTCGGTTAATGACGGTACTAATGTCACAGCTGTCGCTCCACTACCTATAACAATTATTTTTTTATTGTCATAGTCGAGCATGCTTGGCCAAAACTGGGGATGCACCACCCTACCTTTAAACGAACCAATGTTTGGGAACTCTGGCATATGAGCTTCATCATAAGAGTAGTAACCTGTACAACTGTAGACAAACCGCGACCTCAATCTATGCTGTTTCTCAGAAGAATCAGTAAAGTTTATAGTCCAAACCTCATTCTCCGTCTCCCAATCAGCGGACGAAACCTTACTACTGTACCTAATATTTTCTTTAACTTGGAATTCCGCAGCAGTGCTGTCGATATATTTGAATATATCTGATCCATCGGCAATCGCTTTCTTTTCTTTCCAAGGTTTGAAGTTATATCCTAGAGTATGCATGTCGGAGTCTGATCTTACACCCGGATATTTAAAGAAATTCCAAGTGCCACCAAGATTATCTCTACTCTCCAAAATCAGATACTTCTTTTTAGGAAAATTGATCGAGAAATGGCAGGCTGCCCCTATGCCGGACAAACCCGCTCCAATTATTATTAAATCAACATCAAGTTTAACCAATAAAATCCCCATTCCATGCAATAAAGTTTCTTATTTAGAGAAGATACCGTTTACCGTTTTCATCTAACCACTCCATAAGCTTCTCAATGAAAGGTTCCACAGGTTCATCAAAAACAGCATCTAGCTCTGTGCGGGGTAAAATCCTTTGAGCACCCTTCTCCCCTAAAAATTTATCAAAATCCTTGCCAGCTTGAGCAAAATTGGGGTAACCAGAATCACCCAAGGCGCAAACCGCAAAAGAAGTTTGGTTAAGTTCTACTTCCTCTGTTTCAAGCCACATGTAAAGCTCTTCCGCATTATATGGCGCTTCGCCATTCCCGTAAGTGCTAGTTACGATCAACACAAGCCCTTCCGACGCAAGATCGGCATTATTGTAATCCTCCATATCTGAAACCGAGCACCTATAACCGCCAGTTTGAAGGGAATTTTCTATATCAAAAGCAAATTCCTCTGCGGTTCCTGTCTCACTGCCAAAAAGTATTTTTATTTCAGATGACCTTTCATTGTCTGTCATAATGCTTCCGTCGATTTCCATTTGGTTCCACCTATTTAAATCAATACTCTCTGTACTATCTGAAGATAGAGATTGGATTTCTATCATCCATCCCACTCAGAAAAATAATCAGATGCGTTTAATGCCTTGGGTCTTCTACTCGTTTCAGGCCTTGAACCAACATACAAAAATCCAGTGATATCCTCATTTTCTCGAATATTCAAACCGGATTTAACGATCTCTGATGACGAGAAGGCACCTGTCCTCCATACAGAACCAAACCCACTCGCAAATACTCCTAGACTAATGTTATGCATAACACCAGTTGCTGCGACCATTTGTTCCCAGCGCGGAACTCTCTCATTTTCCTGATAACAGACAATGCCAACAATAACTAAAGGTGCTCGAAGTGCTTTCTTACTTGCCGATTTTTCAAGCTCCAGGGTATTATTCGGATTTGAAGAAGAGGCGTGCTTTGCAAATAAATCGCCTAATTTTTCTCTGGAAACACCTTCTATATTTAAGAACCGCCAGGGTCTCAAATGCATATGATCTGGAGCTCTAAGAGATGCATGAAAAATTTTATTCATGGTTTTTTTATCAGGCGCTGGGTCACAAAGTTTTGGAAAAGACTGCCTTTGCGCCATTATTTCTAAAAAAGATTTCATATATGACAGAATTCCCTTAAAAAAAACCTTAAACCACACGTGGAGCAAGTATAATGCAACTGTACGCAGTTTACTCAACTAAAAAAATGGTCATAAACAGCTTCGAGCATAAATAATTTACCATGATGATTACGCAGAACAATTCGAAATATTTCGAACAAATTTTACTTGCTATGAAATATCAAATTCTTGAGCTTGACAAAACCTCAGAGGAATCAAAAAAGCCAGTGTTGCTTGATCAATCGTCAATCGGGCGAGTATCAAGGGTAGATGCAATTCAACAACAACAAATGGCAGAAGCATCGTCACGGCGACGACTGCTCAAAATTAAAAATATTGAAATCGCTTTGAATAAAATCAAACTCAATGAGTTTGGGATTTGTACTGAGTGTGGAGATGACATTGCTCTGGGAAGGCTTGAAATAGACCCAACATATACAAAATGCGTCAATTGCGCTTAAATAATAACCATTCGTTCTGTACTCACTTCTTAAAAAGAATGTAATCGAAATCAAAATGAATCTGTGGTGAAATAAAGCACTTCTCGAACAGCAAAAATAAGTAAAAGGATAAGTAAAATTATGTTAGTCGGACACCTAATTAATGGAGAGATCATAAACGATTCCAAAAGAAGCCAAGATGTCTTTAATCCTTCTACCGGCTCTGTCTCTAAACAAGTATGCATGGCATCAAGCGAAACAGTCTCAAGTGCAATAGCCGCGGCTGAAAAGGCGTTTCCCGCATGGAGAAATACTCCAGCGATCAAACGAGCTAGAGTTATGTTTAAGTTTAAAGATTTGCTTGAAAAAAATGTCGATAAAATTTGTGCTCTGATCGGTGAAGAACACGGCAAGATTTCTCATGATGCTGCAGGGGAGCTTCAAAGGGGAATTGAAAATGTTGAATATGCTTGTTGTGCTCCAGAATTGTTAAAAGGTGAATACAGTAAGAATGTTGCGCCTGGAATCGACTCATGGAGTGAGATGCAACCACTTGGAGTCGTTGCAGGTATCACACCCTTCAATTTCCCAGCAATGGTCCCACTTTGGATGTATCCGATGGCGATAGTCTGCGGAAACTGTTTTGTGCTAAAACCATCGGAACGCGATCCAAGTTCAACTCTATACATTGCTGAGCTACTCAAAGAAGCAGGTCTCCCAGATGGTGTAATGAATGTAATTAATGGTGACAAAGAAGCCGTGGATACTCTTCTGCACGACGATCGTGTGAAAGCTATCAGTTTTGTGGGCTCAACGCCAATAGCAGAATACATATACTCTACAGCAAATAGTAACGGTAAAAGGTGCCAGGCGTTAGGTGGTGCAAAAAATCATGCGATAGTTATGCCTGATGCTGATATTGATAACGCAGTAGCACAACTTCTTGGAGCAGCCTTCGGATCTTCTGGGGAAAGATGTATGGCTCTATCTGTAGCAGTTACTGTTGGTGATGACGTTGCCGATGTATTAGTTGAAAAATTATCTGAATCAATGAAGTCCTTGAGTTTTGGCCCCTTCAATAACTCATCTAATGATTTTGGACCGGTCATCACTAAGAATCATCAATTAAGTGTTATAAATCATATCAATAGTGCTGAAAATCAAGGTGCAAGTATTGTCGTTGATGGAAGAGATGTCCAAGTTAAGGGGTATGAAAACGGCTTCTATGTGGGTGGCACGCTGATAGACAAAGTAACCCCTGATATGAACAGTTATGATGCAGAAATTTTTGGACCAGTTCTGCAGATAGTAAGAGTCAAGACGATGCAAGAAGCTATGGATTTGATTGATAGTCATGAGTACGGAAATGGCACATGCATATTCACTCGAGATGGTGAGGCTGCCAGATATTTCTCTGATCATATTAAAGTTGGAATGGTGGGTATTAACATTCCGCTTCCCGTGCCAGTTGCATATCATAGCTTTGGTGGATGGAAAAGATCTCTTTTTGGAGATCTTCATGCTTATGGTCCGGACAGTGTTAGATTTTATACAAAACGCAAAACAATTACTCAGAGATGGCCCTCAGCTGGAATCAGAGAGGGAGCTCAGTTTTCTATGCCAACCATGAGTTAATGTATCTTTTATGATTTTTTACAGTAATCCAGATTGAACAGTATCTCTCAGTCTTGGATGGGATATCTATCTAAGACGTTACCTAGTGATTTTTTTAATGGCGCCAAGTGTTTGTCAAAACCCTTCCATTGTTCAATTCCACTTGTATAAATAGGCTGTCTAACTTGTTCGGAACTGGGGGTCCTGACAGATCGATCTGTTTTATAAAACTCGACGCAACTTTTTTCAAAATCCAAACCGCAAAACTCTAAAAGCTCCTCAACAATCCTATCAAAATTGGTTACTAAATTTTCGTATTGAACGCGAAAAACCTTATTTGGCAGAACTCTGTCCCAGTGATCCATCAAATTAACGTAATCTTTATAATATGTTCCTACCTCTTCTAGACCATATGTGAACTCCTGACCCTCGGCAAAAAGCTGTTTAAATCCGCTAAAACAGCACGCCATCGGATGACGTCTAGCATCAATTATTTTCGCATTGGGAAGGATCAGACTTATAAGACCAATATGCCTAAAATTATTAGGCATTTTATCGATAAAAAATGGTGCTTTACCTCGATGAATTCTTGTGTCCTTGATATATGTCTCTCCATATTCTTTGAGAGTTAATGGTGAAATTTCGTTTAAGACACCTGGATAATGATTTTGTGCGCTCAGTTTTTCACCGCGCCGAAGTTTTTGCGCGAGTGAAAGAATATTTGGGAGCTCCATAGTTCCATCAACCTGACTGTGCGAGGCTAATATTTGTTCAAGTAATGTTGATCCAGATCGAGGTAATCCAACAATAAATATAGGATCAGGGGCGTCATATCCTGTATCCGCATGACTTTCGATGAATTTTTCGGTAAACACCTTTTCTTGATCTTTAAATTCGGCAGTCAGGTCATTAGCCACATATCGGCTTTGTGCTTTTTTCTGTCGATTTCCTCTTTCATAATATTGGAACGCACGATCAAAAAGATTTTTGTCTTCGTATGCTTTTCCTAGAGCAAAGTTAAAATATATCTTACTCATATGACTTATCCGATCACTCTGCTCCTGCTTCTCCATCAACTTAATATCCTCATCAGAGAACTTAAATAACTTGAGATTTGACAGAGAGAAATGAGCCTCACCATGACCTGGGTACTTTGCAATTGCTCGTTTGTATGAGTCGATCGATTTCTCTCTTTGACCAAGTGTTTTCAGGGCATGACCTCTCGAGGTGAGAGTAACGGGATCTTCAGGAATTTTTTCTAAAATTTCATCAAAAACGTTTAATGCATCCTCAAATTCGCCGGATTGCATTGCCTCAATAGCATAGACAGATTGAAATTGAGGATTTTCAGGCTCCATATTCAGCAGAGACTTTGCATGCTTTAAAGCATTCGAGTAATTTTGTCTTTTTCTAAGGACTTGTATGTAATCAATCCTTGCCCGCGAATTACTTGGTGCAAAATCAACTGCACTCTCCAATAAAAATTCGGCATCATCTAAAACACCAAGTTTCATTGCGATTTGCGCGAGAAGCCTAATTCCCTCAATATTACGAGGATTTTTCTGTAAGAAGGCCTTACAAATTTGCTCGGCCTTTATGAGCTTTCCTTGCGCAATTAAATCTATAACAGCGATCAAATGTTTGGGAAGACCCTCAATATACTTAAGTTGGGCTTTTAGTGACCGAGCCTGATGAGACTGATCGGCATCCTCGAGAATAGCAATTTGAGCATTTAAACTTGCTACTAAAGCGCTATTAAGTTGAGTCGCTCTGTGGTAAGACTCTAATGCAAGATCGAATTTACCCATTGCTCTAAATACATGACCTTTCTCTTGGTAACCTCGACTATAGTCAGGATCAAGTTCAAGTAACGACTTTATGTTCCCAAGAGCTTTCTCAAAATCTCTGTTGTAACGTTGGGATACCGCAAGCAGATAAAGATTTTCTACATTTTTAGGATCTTGCTCGAGCTCCAGAGTCAGCAAAGATATCGCTGATTTAAAATCACCAGTCGTCATCGACTTTTTGATCTTGTCTAGCACAGCATCTTTTGTTCTATATTTTTGTTTATTTTTTTCCATTTTTGGACGCATAAAATAATGCCCCTATAAAGGGGCATTATTAATTTCACTATTAATAAAACGTCATTAGAAGTTATAGGTCATACGAACACCCATAGTTCTTGGTGCCGCATAAGACACTCTAGATCTATCGTATGTATATCCTCTTGACAATTCAGCTCGCTCATCAGTTAGGTTATCGATAAACATCTCAGCTCCCCAGGAGTCAGTTGTAACTCCGGCTGTGAGACCTAGCATTGTCCAGCTATCGATATGGTCACGATTGATTCTGATAATATCGGAATATGAATCACCAGAATGAGCCATATGAGGCATAATGTGTGCGGTCATACCACCTGATGTCTCCCACTCCCATCGAGCCTGAATATTTGCTTGAAGTTCAGGTGCAAAAGCTAATGAATCACCTTTAACAACATCATTCGAGGCTGTTAGAGTTTCAGTGATTTCAGTATCCAGCATCGAGATTCCAGCACTTATCGTCAAACCATCTACCGCTTCTGGGACCCAAATCATGTCTGCCTCGAGTCCTGAGACTTCAGCATTGGCTGCGTTATCTGAGAAGAATAGATTAGCGACACTTGGATCAAATATAGTTGTTTGCAAACCATCTATTTGAGCAAAGAAAGCGCTTCCATTTAGCCTCATCCGACCATCCATCAAGTCAGTTTTCCAGCCAATTTCAGCGTTTGTCATCTCATCTGTATCAAATGCATACGGTACTGTGTACGAACCATCCGGAGTACTAGCACCACCTGGTCTATTTAAAAACCCAGCTCTGTATCCTTCTGATAATGTTGCATAAATGAGCACGTCAGAGGAAGGCGTGTAGGATAGTGTCAATTTAGTGATGACGCCATCATCCTCTCCCTTGTCAGGAATACCCTCGACTGGCTCACCTTTGTAAATACCATCACCATCATACAAGTCAGCAATGTTGGTTCCATATACCTGAGCATCAACACAGTCAGGATTAGTATATCCACAGAAATTTATGAATGATCCCCCTGCACTCCCATCAAAATCTACTGCGATATCATAGTAACGAGCACCTATAGTCACTGCCAATTCATCACTTAGGTCATAGGTTAACTCACCAAATATACCCATTTGCTCATCAGTTCTTTTGACATCATTTCTGAAGATCTCTCCCGGACCAAAAGGATCATTCGCATATAAGTAGCCATCACCATATGAATAATTTGGATATGCAAATCCAGGGCCCGAACCATCTCCTCCCCAACCCTGAGCTAGCATACTGCTGGGGTAGGTAAAGCTAACACGCTCTGTAACGGTCGTATCACTGAAGAAAGCTCCCGCGGTATATCTCATTGAATTATCTGGATCGGAGGATACTCTTATCTCATGGGTAGTTACTTCAGCTTCCGAGTGACTAGGGGCATACAAGTTAGGCGCGTAGCACGTGCCTGTTTGATCACCATAGGTAACAGAATAATCACAAACATAATATGGAAGATACTGACCTATAAACAGATAATCAGTATATCCAATAACTTGATCTGTGGTTCTTTCAGTGAATGCACCAGTATAGACAACATCCAATCCCGCCATACGGCCTGTGAATGTCCAACTAGTGTTATCAATTTTATCTTCGATCATTTCATCGGTGTATCTTTGGATTTCCAAATCTCCTAAATCTGGGTCAGCAAAAAATACGCCGTCTGACTCTATTTCTTGAGTCGTATGAGATATCAATACATCCCAATCATCAGTCAATTTAATTAAGGCGCTTAATCTGGCTCCTGTGTAGGTCAAATCGTTGATATCATTCTCTACTAGATCTGCATTGTCTGCCGCTAAAAACGTAACATTCGGCAAATCTACATAGCCATCACCGTCAGAGTCAGTAAGAGCACCGCCAGCTTGAAATCCAGTGCGAGCAGCACTAACAGGAACGCCATTGCTTCTCATAAAACCTTCAACCCTAAATCTAGCGCTTTGCTCCGCAGTTTGTGTTCCATGAACATTATCAATATAGCCGCCTTTATTATCATTATAAAAAACACCACGTAACGTGACGTTATCACTCACAGGTAGGTTGTACATAGCCTCAAAGTTATTATTAGTCTCTCCTTCACTGATAGTTGAGGCACCAATTTTAAGTCGTCCGTATACACCAGAGGGATCAGGCTTATTCGTAATCAGTCGAACCGTTCCCGCTTGGGATCCGGCGCCGAATAGTGTTCCTTGTGGACCGGCAAGAACTTCTACTCTGTTCATATCCGCAGCATAAATATCCAGATTCCTTCCTGGTTGCGCGAGTGGTTGTTCATCCAAGTAGAAAGCAACGTTTGGAGCCAAACCTGAAACACCTGCTACAGACATTGCTGGAGTAGTTGAAGCAACACCTCGAATGTAGATTGTATTTTGTCCAGGTCCAAGACCACCAGCTGTCACGCCAGGTAGTTGAACTAAATAGTCTTGGAAGTTAGTTACTCCCATTTGATCGATTTTTTCTGATGTCACTGCTGAAACCGCAACAGGGATATCCTGAGTGCTTGCTGCAGATTTAGTGGCTGTTACAATCACCTCTTCAATAGCCTGAGAAGACGCTAAACTCGCACCAGACGCAGCAATACCCGCTGCGATAACCGATGCTACTGCATGGTTAACTCTCTTTTTCTGAAACATTTGTTTTCCCCTAATAAAATTAATTTTTATAGTTTTACAAGTATACTATACCACCATCTCAATATGTTTCCAGTCGAGCTCGGATTCACGAATGTCACCAAAATGAGAAAATGCCTAAACCAAGGCAATTTTCTCTCGAGTAATATTGATCAACTTTTTCTTGTATAACTTACCAAGCGCTTGCTTATATTGTTTCTTTGAAACACGGAATTTGTCATAAATCACTTTTGGATTTGACTTATCGGTGATGTCTAAAGTACCTCTAGATTCAGATAAACAATCGAGAATTAGTCCCTCAAGCTCGTTATGAGACTCTCGATTATTTTTTGAGATTATCAGATCAATCTTTTTATCATCACGGACTGTTTTGATATATCCAATTAGGTCCTCTCCTATTTTGAGTGATCTGTATGCATCATGCTCAAACAATAAACCTAAGAATTGATTATTTATTATGGCCTTAAAACCTAAGTCAGTTCTCTCCCAAATCTTGAGATCTACTTTTTGACCAACCTCGAGAGAATCGGACTCCTCAAGCAAATGACGGTTTAACTTTGTTGATGCTGTCAATCGCTGAGAATATTTATCCAAATAAACAAAAGCTATACAAGTTGATCCTGCCCTGAGCTTTTTTCGTTGCTCATTAAAGGGAACAAATAAATCTTTATCAATTCCCAAATCTAGAAATGCACCAACATCATTTACACTGACAACTCTAAACGAACCACAATCACCGACTTCTGCAACTGGCCTTTTCGTGGTTACGGCGATCTCATCTGCTGACGGTCTGTAAACGAATACCTCGATCAACATACCAATTTTAGAATCGTTAGGTGCTTCGCAGATAGGTAACCATAACTCTCCAAACTCCGCGCCATCCAAAACAAGACTCTGATCAGACTTTGACAAAATCTCAAGCTTACAAATTTTCCCAAGCGAAACCATAAAATACCTTCCAATTCTTATAATTATACAAGGATTAAAATAGAAAAATGATTTAAAGTGTTGGTTCGCGTTTAAAAATAACCGCATTAAAAAATTCCATTGATCTTTTACACAATGGATTCATGAATTTATAAGGTACCCGTGTTTTCTAAAGATTTTTACAACGTGTGGATCCTATTTTTAGTAGGAAGTCTGTCGGCTTCCGTGCTTCCTTTAATGCATTCCGTAAGCTCTCTGGCTGGAAATAATCTAGTTACTTCAATGTCCTATGCAACCGCCCCTATTTCATTGATGATAATAGGTACCGCATTGAGCGTTGTTTTAGCAACGTCCTCGATGAAATATCTTGGAAGGAAAAAGGGCTTGATGCTTTTATTGAGCACTGGCCTTTGTGCCTGTCTGCTGGCGGCTCTAGCTTTAGAAATTAAAAACTTCTATTTACTTTGTCTCGCATCCTTTTTACTTGGAGCGTTAAATGCCACTATTCATCAGATGCGATTTGTTGCGATTGAAGCAGTTGCAGAAAAACAACATGCAACAGCCGCAGCAATATTTATGAGTAGTGGAATTATTGCTGCATTTTTAGGCCCTGAAGTTGGTTTTTTTGGAAGAGATCTCTTTGAAATTGAATTTAAAGGGTCTTTTCTGCTTGCTGCATGTCTCGTGTTTGTATCAATGGTTTCTCTTCTCTTTTTTAATGAATTCACGAAAAAAGTTATTGAGGTAAAACCTGCAAAGATCAAGACCAGCAAGTTATTGTCAAATCCAATGTTTTGTCTTGCCCTCGCAAGCGGATCGACTTCATATCTCGTTATGTCTTTTATTATGGTCGGAACACCTTTAAGTATGCATGAAATTCACGGTCATTCGCTTGAGAGCGCTAAATGGGTAATCCAAAGCCATATCGCTGCGATGTTTTTACCCACTTTTTTTACACCGTTTTTAACTAAGATTTTAGGTATCAGAAAACTGATAACATTAGGTTTAACACTTTTTTGCTTAGCATCTTTTGTTGGTTTTTCTGACAGCTCCACAATTGGTTTTTGGATACACCTAGTTTTGCTGGGGCTTGGTTGGAACTTTTTATTTTTTTCTGCAACTACGATTCTTCCTCAAACTTATGCACCAGAGCATAAATTCAAAGCTCAGACAATAAATGATACAGTGGTATTAAGTTTTCAAGCCTTTGCTGCGCTCTCTGCGGGCCTTGCTTTAAATTATTTTGGCTGGAAATCAATGATAGTTCTCTGTGTCATACCAATATTTTTGATGATAGTAGTTTTGCTGTGGGAACGAGGTCTTAAAAAAAAGCTGAGCAATATTTAGTAAGCGAGTATATATGAGGAAAACAGCGATTTTTGGTAAAAAAAACTGTATTGAGAAAATCGATCTTGAATCTGTATCTCCAATTTGGAGATCTGAACTCCCAGTTGGATTTACACCCTTCGCCATAACACAGTATGAGGAATATATTATCGTGTTTAGCACGAAGATATTTTCCCAGAAAATAAGCTGTTTCCGAAAAAACTCGGGCACTAATTTATGGCACAGAGACAAACAGCAAATTTATGAACATGACCCATTCACGCCTTTATATATGGGCAAACATCTTTACTACCTAGCTAAGCGTGACACAGTAGCAAAACTTTGCTGTGATACGGGCAAAATTATATTTAGAAAGCCTTTTAATAAACCTTTATTAAGCTCTTATCAAATGTTCATCGCAAATCAGTCATTATTTCTGTTTTCCAAGAAAGAAGTTTTATCTGTTGATATAGATACTGGCAAGATCAGCAGAGATGACAAGTTATCAGATAAATTTAATACTAAAGAAATCAAAGCAAGTCTGGGTAATGGCTCATCCTTTTTATCAGTAATTCAAAGTACCCGCCCGCCAGATGACGGCGGCACTGGAGCTGGGGCAGGTGGTGGCGGAGATGGTGGGGGTTGAGCTTAAACTAATACTCATCTTGTTTCCCTAATGAAGCTCCTTTATAACATCTATAAACTTCTGAAAATCACTTTGAAAACTTGTCTGTGTGCCATTCTCTCGTGTATTAGGTGTCGTCACAAAACCCTCGCCAAATTTCATTAGATTTGCACTATCTAAAAAAGCCAAGACAGATAACAATATATAAAAGTTTTCTATTTCTGTAAGCCATCCAAATTGCCCAAAATCCTGAACTGATCCTCCTGTGGGTTCATATTTTGTAATTTTCGTAACCACTAGGGAATTTTCCCTATCTACAAAGATATATTGGCCAAATTTTCCGCTTGCGTAAAAGATTTGATCCTGCTCATCATCCGATGCCACCCACCAATGTAAAGAATATCCACCCTTTCTTGGGCTCTGAAATTCAGAGACAGTCGTAAACGTCTCATCAATAAAACTCTTTGGAACTATCTGCTCTTTGTTCCATACACCATTATTTGCATAGAGAAGTCCAAATTTGGTGAAGTCCCTCGCTGTAAGGTCAATGCAACAATAACTCATTACATTTCCAGAGTTATCTCTCCAGAGGGTTGAATCCGTGATACCTAGAGGCTGAAGGATACGATCTCTCAACAGCACATCTGCTGCTTCACCAGTTGCGGCTTCTAGGATCTCTCCCAATAACATTGAGTTAACATTATTATACTCCCATATAACACCTGGCTTATTCTGGACTGGTACATCGAGAGCATATTCTAATTGATCACGGTAGAAGAACATTCTCTCGTGCTCGTCCTCGGGAAATTCAAGTCCACTTCGCATATTTAAAATGTTTCGCAGTGTGATCGAATTTCTATCATCATTAAACTGAGGCAGATACTTAGCTACCGGATCATCTAAACTTTCTATTTCGCCGTTCTCTAAAGAAATGCCAACAAGAGCAGCATAGAAGCTTTTTGCGACAGACCAGGAGGTACCAGGTGATTTTCGATCATAACCATCTGCATACCTCTCATGAACTATTTTCCCATTCTTTGTAATAATAAGTGCTTGCGTCGACTTATCATCAAAAGCAATTTGATCAAGTAAATCAAGCTTGGAAGAGTCTACTTCTTCAATCGCCGCAGTCGACTGCTCCCAAATAAAACTTTTTGCATTATCCGAAAACGTAATTTGTGCGAATGAGAGCAAAGTAAAAACAAATAAATATTTCATGAAACTAACCATTAATTGGTGTCTGCAATATAAAATTCTGCACCGTTGTAAAGGTTTGGATCTGCGCAGGTTGATATCTCATTAAGTATTGCTGACATCTCTTGTCCGTTTAGTTCCCAATTCTCTGAACCTCGATCCATTGATGCAAAATCACGAAACCAGTTAAACCAGTAAAAATCTGCCTGATCCTCACCAGTCGGCATGTAAATACCGTATGCAAATTTCTCGTCCGATCCACTTTGTGTTAACCAATCATTAAATTCGCCAACAAAACTTGCTAAGTCCTCTTCAGTCTTACCATCATTAAATTTACAGGGGATTTCAGCAGCTGCATATGTTTTAAAATCGGGCAGTGCAACCGATTCTGGAGCGGGAAAATATGCCTCATATCCAAATAACGTACTTCCATCGCATTCAAGAACAGATTTTGATCTCTCAACCCAATCTTGTGCTTCTTGATCTTCCGACCACATTGCCCATCCAGCTTCAGCTGCCTCTGCAGACATCCATTGGACTTCCCACCATCCGTCAGTATCCTGTCCTTCAATTGGCTCGTATCCACCCATCCAAGCCACTTGATCGGAAATATTTAGGGTATTGAATTCAGTGATGATGTTTCTCATATTTTCCTCTGAGTATTCAGGTCCCGCTTTGCACGCCATAAATTGATTAAAAAAAGGCGTAGTCTCAGGCTCATCTTTAGCCATTGTCGGCTCCACTGACAGCTCAGTCTCTGAACCGCACCCTGAAATTAGGACAACACACGTAAAAAATAAAAATAAGCTTAGTAGTCTCATGAGAATCTCGCTTTCATAAAGGTTTGGGAGTTAATTTACAACAACATAATGATAACCCCTAAATAAAAGGTTTGATAATAAAAATGTCGGATAGAACAGATTTTTAGACAAATTAAAAGAAAATAATCTTTATTGCCTCCGGCTAGATTTATTAAATTGCGAAATATACATTTTATAATTTAAATACTTATTGTGATGGCAATCTACCATCTCCAAAGTTAACTTTGTTTAGATTCTTTCTGGAGATTTCAAATAATTCTTCTTTTGGGACTTGTAACATAGATATAACAATCTATAATCCGTGTCAGTTTTACGCAGTAGTCGTCCAAAAGAAATTGGTTAGAAAGAAGGTCGCTAGTTTAAGGCTTAAATTAACGCCCAGGACGTTGATGATATAGGTGACGGTTATATCTTGCTGCTTAAAGGTTAAACTTTAAAAACGTTGGGTGGTTAGCTCAGCTGGTAGAGCATCGCCCTTACAAGGCGAGGGTCACAGGTTCGATCCCTGTACCACCCACCAAGAATGGTTTCTAGGACCGGTAGTTCAGCTGGTTAGAATGCCGGCCTGTCACGCCGGAGGTCGCGGGTTCGAGTCCCGTCCGGTCCGCCAGATTTCTCATCTTTTTATTGCTTTTCAGAAAATAAAAGGGAGCCTTTCGGCTCCCCGTGAAACAATTACTACTAGACACTGGATCACCTCCTTTTTATTCTCTATTTAAAGTAAAAATGCTATGTTAGTTGGATGTCTGAGTCAATAAAAATTAAGGTGGTATAACCCATCATTAGAATTACACATGATTTAAAGGTTAACCCATCAAAAGCATGGGATATTTTCAAAGAGCCGGACAGAGTAGACTGGGTACCGGGGGTAGAATCATGTCATTTCGATGGAGAAATCCGAAGCCTTAATCTTCCAGGCGCGGGAGAGATCAAAGAACGGATAATCTATATTAATGATGAGCAACGAACAATTGAATACTCATGTATCGAATCTCCAGGTAGACTAGAAAGTCATCGCGCTCAAATAAAAATATTCCCTAAATCTTCCGAGGATGAATGCATTTTAAGTTGGACAGTGTCTGTGTTACCAAAGGAGATCGAACCTTTCATAAAACAGAGTATGAAGGGATGCTTAAAGGCAATAGATGAAATCCTCTCAAAATAGCTTCAAGAAAGTGACTCATATAAAGCAGCGGTGAGATCAATAGACGTCTTGTATAAATGTATCGCTTTATGTTGTTTATTACACAAGAATGAAAATCCTATTTTTTTTTCTATATCACCAAAAGCAACCGATCCTGCAATCCCTGTATGCCCAAACATATGTTTATTTCGCTTTCGCCCAATTGGAGTAATCGGAGCATTTATCATGAGGCCCAGCCCAAATTTATACGGCAATCCAAAAAGAACCATGTCTGGTCCAGACGATTGAACCTCTCTCATTTTTTGGATCGTAGCTTTCTCCAAAATTTGAACGCCATCCAATCCGCCATCACGGCTCAAAATACTGAAGAATTTTGCTAGACCCTCTGCTGTTCCATGCCCGTTAGCCGCTGGCACCTCAGCCATCCTCCAATCATCTGAGTTAACAAGATTACGGTCCACGAACATCAATGAATCAAATGCATCGGATGTGTAATCTGTCTTGAGAGCAATTTTGATATTTTTAAAAATAGTTGATAAAAAGACATCGGGCACAAATTTTAAAAAGGACAACTGATTCAAAGACGGCAACTGAGGAAGCATTATAGTATCAGCACATCGCTTAAAATCGTCACTATTAATACCGATCATGAAATCGATATTTAACGGAGAAGCTATTTCATCTTTAAAATACTCGCCTACAGTTCGTCCATCAACTCTCCTGATCAGCTCACCTACAAGCCATCCAAAAGTTAAAGCATGATACGCCTGAATTTTGCCCGGCTCGCAATATGTCGACTGATTCTCAAGTAAGCGCGTGTATTGACGCCAATCTTTCCAATTATTCACTGGAATTCCACCTTTAAATCCAAACATCCCAGCAGTGTGACAGAGAAGATCTTTAACTGTTATTTTCTCCTTTCCATTAGAACCAAACTCTGGCCAGTAATCTCTCACTTGAGCATTAACATCTATTAAACCCCTTTCCATCAGTCTCCCAAGGCAAACCGATGTAATTGCTTTTGATACCGAGAATACGTTAACAATCGTATCTCTTTCCCAGCTCTTTGATCTTGCCTCATCGCAAAATCCACCCCACAAGTCAATTACCTTTTCACCTTCTATCTCAACAGCTAAAGAAGCTCCCAACTCATGACCAGATTTGATGGAGTGAGAAAAAATTTCTTCAACCTGAGAGAATTTAGGATCGCAATAACCTGATATTTTTGCTAAATTCATAACATCATTTCAATTTGATAAATCTAACCACTCTCCGGGCTTGGGAGTAAATATTGGACTCGAAGTATTGATCGCGAGGCCTTGTAATTTAATTAGTTGCTTTCTCGGCTCCAAAACCGCCTCATCCGTTAATATAAAAGTCCCCCAGTGCATACCATATGC
>CACJVE010000019.1 GCA_902596775.1 uncultured SAR92 cluster bacterium | reverse complement strand
GAAAGTATTGTTTTAATAGGGATGCCTGGGTCAGGTAAAAGCACTATAGGAGTGCATATTGCTGATCGTCTTAATCTGAAATTTGTTGATACTGACAAACTACTTGAAAATGAGATTGGAGACTCTCTTCAAAGTTTTTTAGATAGTCATGGATACATAGAATTACGCGAACTTGAAGAGAAAATCATCCTGAGAGAGCGTCTAGAAAATAGAGTCATTGCAACGGGAGGCAGTGCCGTCTACTCAGAAAATAGCATGAAATATCTGAAGTCCCAAGCTAAAGTAATCTTTTTATATGTTAGTGAGAAAGAGCTTGAAAAGAGAATAAATAACTTTTCATCACGAGGGATTGCAAGAAAACCGGGGCAAAGTTTTTCAAGTTTATTCAGAGAGCGACAAAAACTTTATCTCAAGAGTTGCGACTATGAAATAAATACTGACGATATAAGCATTCAGGCTACACTAGGGATGGTGGAAAAAATCGCCAGAAGTTAGAGCACATCCAATATAGAATCACATAAATAATCAATATTATTAATATTTATTCCCGCGATGTTGATTCGAGTTGAAGAGACCATATAAATACCATGTATATCTCTTAACTTGGTAACTTGATCAGGTGTTATTCCAAGAAAAGAAAACATGCCTTTTTGCATTTTTATATGAGAAAAATCCTGGCCATGATTATTTGTTTCAAGTTTTTGACATAACATTTTCCGCATAGATTCAATTCTTCGCCTTACCTGCTCAAGCTCTTTTTCCCACTCTTGTCGAAGTGCATGATCACCCAAAACCGCAGCTACTAATAGTGCGCCGTGCGCTGGTGGCATCGAGTAAAGTGATCTTGCCGCAGACATCGCGTGGCTTAAAACTATCTTTGATTGCACATCACTTGAACATAAAAATGATATCGCACCTGTTCTTTCTCTATACAAACCGAAATTTTTCGAACAGGACGACGCAACCATTAACTCAGGCAAATTATTAGCTAAAATCCTCAAACCTTGAACATCTTCATCTAAGCCGTTACCAAGTCCTTGATAGGCGATATCGATAAAAGGGATAAATCCTGTTTGGCTAGCTACTGAGCAAACCTCGCTCCACTGATTTAGCGTAAGATCAGCACCAGTTGGATTATGACAACAACCGTGCAGCAAAACAAAATCGCCAGCAGGAATTTTTTTAAGTTGCGCAATCATCGCATCGAAATCAATTGAATGCGTTTTAAAATCATAATACGGATAAGTTTTTATTTTTAATCCTGTTTTGGTCATTATTGGAATATGATTCGCCCAAGTAGGGTCTCCAATCCAAATCGTAGCGTTTTCCTTCGTTCTAGCAATTACTTCCGCTCCAACTCTGAGGGCACCTGATCCACCGGGAGCCTGCAAAGTACAGGATTTATCAGAATTTGAAATAGAATTTTCAGATCCAAAAATTAATTCAGATATATGAGTGTTGTAATCAATATCACCAGTCATACCTTGGTAGGTCTTGGTATTCTCATTTTGATGAAGGGCAAATTCTGCCTTTTTTACAGCAGTCATTATTGGAGTTTTTCCACTACTATTCTGGTAAACACCAACACCGAGATCGATCTTAGTTTCTCTTGGATCAGCCTTGAATGCGTTCATCAATCCCAAAATTGGGTCAATGGGCACTGATTTCAATCTTTCAAACATAGTATTTAGTCCAAAATTATAGGGAAGATTGTACTACTAATTTAGTTAATTAAAGTTCTGCTCCATCTAAAAATTGTTCGATTAAAATATTAAAAAGCTCTGGTTTCTGAACATGTAACCAGTGACCACACTCGTCTAGAATTTTCAGCTTATAATTCGGGAATAAAACTCCAATTTGAGATTTATGTTTTTCTTGAATGTAAGCAGACTTTTCGCCTTTCAAAAAGAGCGTCGAACTCTCAAAAGGGTCACCCTTTGGAGCTGCAACTAAATTGGTATAATAATTTTTCTCGATTACTTTCAAATTTATTTTTATTTGGTATGTACCATTATTTGATTTCGATATGTTTTTTAAAAGAAAGGATCTCATATCCCTATCATGAATATGCCTCGCTAAGAGTTTATCTGCCGCAGCTCTGTCATAAATTATGTCTTTTGATAGATCTACTAATGCTTCCAAAATTAAGTCATGTTTTGGGGCATAGGCTACTGGAGAAATATCGGCAACTACTAAGTTTAAGCATCTGTCAGAATAGTTTAAGGCAAATTGCATTCCAACTTTTCCACCAAGCGAATGACCAACAACTGAAGTAGCCTCAATATCCAAATAATCCAATAAGGTAACGAGATCCTCTGACATCGACTGCAAATCCATAACATCACTGTGGAACGAATCACCTTGATTTCGCAAATCACAACTTATCACTCGATAACTATCCGACAACGCTCTTGCGAGGCCTCCCAGATTTGTTAGTGATCCAAACATACCATGGAGCAAGACAACTGGTGTCCCTTGACCATGTTCAACGTAATTTAAACGCATTCACTCATTACCCTTTTCACGTCTATACTTTTCTTTATTTTTTTTCCCTTTTGCATAAAGACCAGGTCTCATTGCCCTGCGGAGCTTAGGAAAAAGATAAGCCATAGTAGCCAATACTCCACTCATCTTTGGGATCGCAATTTCGAGCTTTTCTCCGTCTGAAACAGTCTTGATAGCACGCGCTACCTGCTGAGGACTGCTCATTGGTTGAGAAAAAACAATATCCTCCACATCATCAATCGAGCTCATGATAAATCCAGTCTCTACCGGACCCGGAGAAACAATACCAACATGAATATTCGATTCTCGTAACTCATCGTGTAAAGCATATGCAAAGGCCCTAAGACCAGCCTTAGTAGAGGAATAAATCGCTGCACCCTGCAAGGGAGACATACCAGCTAATGATGCAACCATTACTATCGAGCCCTTTCCAGATTTCCGCATTAAAGGAATGGCCATACTCGATAATACAAGCGGAGCCCTCAAGTTTACATCCACTGTTTTTACAATTGACTCAATATTAAGATTTTGAAAATCACCTCGCTCATGCATACCAGCATTATTTATAAGGACATCAATACAACCAAATTGACTCTCGATCCGCTCAAATAGAGAATTACAATCATCAATACTTCCGACATCCATAGGAATGGAGATGATATTGCAATCCTCTGACAATTCTCTGACTAAAGTATCAAGATTTGATTTTGTTCTAGCAACAAGCACTAAGTTTGAGCTTGTCTTTGAAAACAACCTTGCACACTCTGCACCGATACCCTCTGATGCTCCGGTAATAAGAATTGTTTTTGTCAGTGAACTATAAGTCATTTTAAATTTTAATAGAGAATGTTTATGTACTCTCAAAATCCTTTTTTATTGACACAATTTTCCAAGCTCTCAGAAATTTTACTATACTTAAAAGGAAACCCATTTGACATTAACTTTTCAGGCATCACATTTTGATCCGCAAGAAAAAGCTCTTCACCCATCTCTCCGAAAAGCAATTTAATTAGAAATTTAGGCTGACTAAAAATTGAAGGCATCTTCAAAGATCTCGATAAAGTGCTGACAAAAACTTCATTAGATACAGGATTGGGGGAAACAAAGTTTATTGCTCCATTCATTTTTGGATTATTCATACAGAAAATAATCCCTTCAATAACATCATCAATATGAATCCAAGACATTTTTTGCGAGCCATCGCCAAACTTGCCTCCAAGACCAAGCCTGAAAGCCGGCAACATTTTCTTCAATGCACCACCATTACCAAGCACAATGCCGAACCTTAAACAACATACTCGAGAATTTAGCTTTAAAAAATTGTTCGCTGCCTGTTCCCAAGCTGAGCATAGTCGATGCGAGAATCCACCATTACCGGCTGCTGACTCATCCACCGCTTTTCTTGAGCTCCCATAAAATCCAATTGCCGATGCACTGATAACCAACTTGGGATATGAAGAGGCTTTTTCGAAATGCTTAAATAGCTGATTTGTAAGGCCTACGCGGCTGTCATATATTTGTCTCTTGACTTTAGTGTTCCATCTTCTCGAGTCAATCCTTTGGCCCGCAAGATTAATGATGCAATCAATTGTTACAGTCGGGTCCAGATCAGACATATCTGAAATTAACTCTAAATCTGATATCAATAATTTTTGATATTTTGCTGGAGATCGAGTCAAAACAATTACCTTTATACCTTTCTGGAATAATCTGTCACGAAGCTTCGAGCCTATAAAACCAGTTCCACCCGTAATTAAAACTGTCTTAATATTCAATACATCTCCTTGTAATATTTTCACCTTTACCAACATATTACTGTGTTGCTAAACTTCTCTAACTCAGTCTAAAACAGAACTTGGAATTAAAATATGAACTTTTCAGAAAAAGTCCTTGCACAAGGTAATGATCTTCCAATTAAAACCAATTTACCAGTGCATTCGGGGAAAGTTAGATCTGTCTATTGGTTGTCCCCTGAAGATAGCAAAAGGCTCATAGATGAAAAGAATTATCCAATAGCACCAGAATCAGATCTTGCTGTCATGGTTATAAGTGACCGAATATCGGCTTTTGAGTGCATTTGGAGGGGAGAAGGCAATATGCAAGGAGTCCCTGGCAAAGGGGCCTCTCTCAACGCAATTTCGAATCATTGGTTTAAAATGTTTAAGTCTCTAGGTTTAGCTGATAGTCATATTCTTGACGTACCGCACCCGCTTGTTTGGATTGTTCAAAAAGCAAAGCCCGTTATGATTGAAGCGATTTGCAGGCAATACATTACCGGCTCAATGTGGAGAAGTTATGTGAAAGGGGAAAGAAGTATATGCGGGATTGAATTAGAAAATGATTTGCAAAAGGACCAAAAACTCAGTGAACTTCTGATCACACCATCAACGAAAGGTATTCTAAAAAATCTTAGAGGCGTTCCCGCGATAGACGATGTAAATATATCCCGAAGTGATATAGAAGCTAACCTCTCAGCATTCAAGTTTAAATGCATGGAAGACATCGATTTGTATGAGAAACTGTTGAGAGAAGGATTCAATGCTATAAGCAATGAGCTAGCAAAGTTGAATCAAATCTTTGTTGATACTAAATTCGAATTTGGTTATGTCAAGGATGCCGATGGAAAAGAGAAACTTATATACATGGATGAAGTAGGGACTCCAGATTCTTCGAGAATTTGGGATGGTGATGATTATCAAAATGGAAAGATAATTGAAAATTCGAAAGAGGTATTCCGCAAATTACTTTTATCACACTTTGCAGATCCAGATATTCTTGTCAACAAAGATCGTATGGAGGAAAGGTATGCTCTTGCGAGAGATAACGAACTTCCTCAAGAAGTAATGATGACTGTTTCAGAGACTTACTTAAGCATTGCATCCAAAATTACTAATAGCAATATAGATCTTTCAGATAATCCTAGACAAGAAATCCTTGATTCCTTGAACGATAGATATGACTTGATTCAATAAATGGTATAAAACAATGACAGACGCTAAAAGCTTTGATATCGACTCCCGAAAACTGTTTAATTTAGGTGCGAATCTTTTAATAGCAGGATTCGTAAAGCAAAAAACAGAAGAAGCAAAGAAGTTATTCAAAGAGTTAAAGCAGGGTGCACTCGTTCCATCTGGTCACCTATCCTCGGAGAAAACAGGAATTAAGCTGCCAATTAAACTTCAACTTGAAAGAAGCGAATACCGAGGCCAATTTAATTTTCCAAATTTTGAGGCGTCATTAAAGATAATGCTACAAAAATTTGAAAACGAAGCTAGGCGGGATCCAGAGCTCAAAGATTTAAGGACTCTCACGAATCAAGACACGGGTGGAATCCTATTTAATATTCCAAGTGGAATGAAGATTGGTGAGGAAATGAATGTTCTAATGATGGCGGCTGAACCCGTTGGGGGATCTCTGGTCATTAAATTAATGTTTATGGACCCCGAGCAGTTCAAAAATCATAAATAATATAAAGGTCTAGTGAAATTTAAATATTATCAACTCACTAATTAAATACGATCTGACCATCTTTGATGGTACAAGAAATACTGCTACCTGCTGTAAAATCGCCGTTCAAGATCTTCTTTGCAAGAGGATTTTCAATCAGGTTCTGTATAGATCTTTTTAAAGGCCTCGCACCGTAGGTTGGGTCAAAACCCAAGTCTGAAATCTTTTCATAAACTGAGTCTTCGATATCAAGAGAGATATCCTGCTCATCTAACCTGTCAGCTAATAACTTTACTTGTATCTGAGAGATTTTCTTTATTTCATCTTTCTTGAGAGGATGGAAAACGATAGCCTCGTCAACACGGTTAATAAATTCCGGTCTAAAATTCAAATTAACGACATCCATTACTGCCGATTTCATTACTTCGTAATCCTCCTCGCCCGACAACATCTGAATTACATCAGAACCCAAGTTTGAAGTCATAACAATAACCGTGTTTTTAAAGTCAACAGTTCTTCCTTGACTGTCTGTTAATCTTCCATCGTCCAAAACTTGCAAAAGTAAATTAAAAATATCGCTATGAGCTTTTTCAATTTCATCCAATAAAAGCACGGAATAAGGTTTTCTGCGCACAGCTTCAGTAAGATAACCACCCTCTTCATATCCCACGTATCCTGGAGGCGCTCCAATTAGACGCGCTACTGAATGTTTCTCCATAAACTCAGACATGTCTATGCGAATCAATGCGTCCTCACTATCAAACAAAAACTCGGCCAGACTTTTACATAACTCAGTCTTACCTACTCCTGTTGGACCAAGGAAAAGGAAGGATCCATTAGGTTTAGATGGATCAGCAAGACCAGCACGCGAGCGTCTTATTGAGTTAGAAACAGCGCATATCGCCGCATTTTGACCTATCAGTCGTTCATGCAACATTGATTCCATTCGCATCAGTTTTTCTTTTTCTCCTTCCAACATTTTTGCAAGAGGTATACCCGTCCATCTTGCTACTACCTCAGCAACTTCGTCTTCAGTTACCTTGTTTTTCAACAGCTTCTTTGCATGTTCGTTCTGGACATTAAGCTCACCGATTTGTTTTTCCAGATCAGGAATTACGCTATATTGAATTTCAGCCATTTTTTCCAAGTTGGAAGCTCTTTTGGCTCTATCTAGATCCATTTTAGCTTGCTCTAGATCACCCTTAATTTTTGCAGAGTTCTGCAACAATGCCTTTTCAGCCGTCCAGACTTCATCTAGATCGGCAAACTCCCGCTCCAATTCTTTAATTTGCTGATATAACTTTTCTCTTCTCTTTTTTGAGGCATCATCTGTATCTTTCTTCATCGCTTGCAGTTCAATCTTTAGCTGAATTAATCGTCTGTCAAGGCGATCCAAATGCTCTGGCTTAGAATCCATCTCCATTCTTATTCGGCTACCTGCCTCATCAATCAGGTCAATTGCTTTATCAGGTAATTGTCTATCGGTTATATACCGATTTGAGAGTTGTGCTGCGGCAATAATAGCACTGTCGGTAATATCAATTCCGTGGTGAACTTCGTATCGTTCTTTCAATCCACGCAAAATCGCTACGGTGTCCTCTATGTTTGGTTCATTAATGAGTACTTTTTGAAAGCGTCGCTCAAGAGCAGCATCTTTTTCTATAAATTGTCTATACTCGTTTAAAGTCGTTGCACCAACACAGTGGAGCTCTCCTCGAGCCAAAGCTGGCTTTAACATGTTTCCTGCATCCATAGCACCATCTGCTTTCCCAGCCCCAACAAGAGTGTGGAGCTCATCAATAAAAAGAATAATTTGACCATTTTGACTGGATATTTCTTTCAATACAGCCTTGAGCCTCTCCTCAAAATCTCCTCTAAACTTTGATCCTGCCAACAAAGCAGCAAGGTCAAGCGTCAAAACTCTCTTACTCTTTAAACCCTCAGGAACTTCTGCATTTACAATCCTTTGTGCTAAACCTTCCGCTATCGCCGTTTTTCCGACTCCGGGTTCACCAATTAAAACAGGATTGTTTTTTGTCCTTCGCTGTAAAACCTGGATGGTTCTTCTAATTTCATCATCTCTGCCAATAACTGGGTCTAATTTACCCAGCTCTGCTCTCTCCGTTAAATCAATGGTGAACTTTTGGAGCGCTTCTCTCTCACTTTCTGAAGTTGATTTGTCCACTTGCTCATTACCTCTAACTTCCTTGATAGCTTGTCTGATAGCATCTAAGCTTCCGTGGTTCGAAAGAACGCCTGCGATCTGGCCTTTCTCATCTATCAATGCTTCAAGAAATACCTCGCTAGATATAAATTTATCATTCTTTTTTTGAGCGGCTCGATCTGCAAGATTTAAAACCTTTACAAGATTTTTTGAAATTATTATCTCTCCTGAAGGCTTGTTCAATTTTGGGAGTTTTTCGAGCCTCTCTTCTAATTCATTTTTAATATCACCAATACTAAATGCGGCCTTTTTTAAAACCGAACATGCGCTGCTATCCTCCTGATTTAGAAGCGCCACCAAGATATGAATAGGCTCAACCTCACTGTGATCTCTACCAACAGCAACTGACTGTGCTTCTGATACTGCTTTCTGTAGTTGATTCGTTAATTTTTCAATGTTCATAGTTCCACCAAAATGACTTCTATAATCATTATGTGAGGTCAATGAAAGATAATTTCAACTATTTTATTAACTCTACATATCTGACAGTCTGAACATCGACTGTTATTTGGATAGTTTCAAATGAATCAAGGAGTGCTTTATACGAGATCACCTAACACGTTGAATTGAGAAGTCAGCTAATTCAATTAATGCATCTTTATATTTTGTGCTTGGCAAAGCTTTTAATGAGTTCTTGGCAAGTCTAACCTCGCTTTCCGCTTGTGCCTGACAATACAATAGCCCACCACTCTTCTCTATCTCGTCCAAAATCAACTCAAAACCCTCAGCACTTTTGGTAGCAACGGACTTCCTAATGAGTTTGGATATTTTCTCATTACCATTATCTCGAGTATAAATTAACGGCAACGTCATCTTCCCTTCAGCCAAATCACTACCAATGTTCTTGCCAATAACTTCCCTAGTTCCATGATAATCAAGTAAATCGTCAGTGATTTGAAACGCCATCCCCAAATGTTTACCAAATTCCAACATGTCAGCCTCCTCCACATTAGCGAGAATTGCACCGACACGACACGCGGCCTCAAATAATTTTGCAGTTTTTCTATAAATGACATCTCGATACGTGATCTCTGTAAGCTCAGCATTGCCCGCGTTAGACATCTGTTTAACCTCACCCTCAGAAATAACATTAGTTGCATCGGCCATTACGCGCATTATCGACATATCAGCCACTTGAACTAGTAATTGAAATGCCCTGGAGTATAAGAAATCGCCAACAAGCACACTTGGAGCATTTCCCCACTGAATATTTGCTGTCTGTCTGCCCCTCCTGAGACTTGCCACATCAACAACATCGTCATGAAGAAGTGTCGCAGTGTGGATGAACTCAACAATTACTGCCATCTTCGTGTGGTCTGCTCCTTTGTAACCGTTCGCAAGAGCCGATAAAAGCACCAAAAGCGGACGGAATCGCTTACCACCTGCATCAACGATGTAATGACCTATATTCTCAACCAACCCAACGTCTGACTCGAGATACTCGATTATGAGGCTATTCACGATATCGAAGTCTTTCTCAACCACTTTTAAAAATTTTCTTTTCATTGCCGTTTCTAAGAATCCTTAAGTTCATCATCATCCGTAGTGGAGAGCTTACTGTAACTAACCCTCGCGATCGGAAAAAATACTTTTATGTCTTTTGTTGTTATATACTTTCTAAGATATCAGTTTACTAAATGACATACTATCTATTGTGCCTAGTCAGAAAACATCATACTCAAAGCAAGAACTTTTAGATGTCTCTAAGGGTGATGTGTTTGGTAAAAATAGTGCTAAATTGCCAGCTCCTCCGATGTTAATGATTGACAGAATAACGCAAATTAATAATACAGAGGGAAGTAACAAGCTTGGATACATAGAGGCAGAAATGGATATAACACCTGATCTATGGTTCTTTGACTGTCACTTTCATGGAGATCCAGTAATGCCAGGTTGCCTTGGACTGGATGCACTTTGGCAATTAGTGGGATTTTTCTTGGTTTGGAATGGTAACAAGGGACGCGGGAGAGCTCTTGGTGCAAGTGAAGTGAAATTTTTTGGTCAGATTCTTCCATCAGCGAAAAAAGTTACGTACAAGTTAGACCTAAAGAGGTTAATTCAAAGAAAATTAGTGATGGGCATCGCAGATGGAAGCGTCTATGTTGACGGAAAAGAAATTTACTTTGCTAAAAATTTGAAAGTCGGACTTTTCGAAGATACAGAAAATTTTTAAACAAAATCTTAATGAGGATCGATTAATGAAACGTGCTGTGATAACCGGCTATGGGGTCGTCTCATGTTTGGGCAATGACAAAATGACAGTTGAAAACGCACTTTACAATGGTAACTCAGGGATTAGATATAGAGAAGACTTCGAACAAATGGGTCTCAAATGTCACGTTGGTGGAGTTGTTGACCTAAATCCAGCCGAATATATCGATAGAAAAACACTTCGTTTTATGGGGAATGCAGCTGCATATGGCTACATATCAGCAATCAAAGCAATTGAAGATTCTGGTCTAGATGATAGTGTAGTGCGAGATATCAATACAGGATTAATAATGGGCTCAGGCGGACTTTCTGGCGAATCATTTGTTGATGCAATTGATATTATGAGAGAACGAAGCGTAAAAAGAGCCGGTCCTTATAGAGTTACACAGATTATGGCAAGCACAGTTTCTGCCTGTGTTGCTACTCCTCTCGGAATCAAGGGAGTTAATTACTCACTATCATCTGCTTGTGCTACCAGCGCGCATTGTATAGGACATGCCCGAGAACTCATCCAGTTGGGAAAGCAACAAGTTATTTTGGCCGGGGGAGCAGAGGAAATGCATTGGTCAATGGCGGCTATGTTTGATGCGATGGGTGCTCTCACTAGCAAATATAATATGAGTCCAGAGTTAGCCTCTCGAGCATATGATATAAATCGAGATGGATTCGCTCCTTCATTAGGAGGTGGATGCGTTATCGTTGAAGAGCTAGAGCATGCATTAGAAAGAGGAGCAAATATTATTTGTGAAATCACTGGTTACGGTGCAACTTCAGATGGCGCAGATATGGTCGCTCCATCTGGCGAGGGCGCTGCTAGATGTATGGAAATGGCAATGTCTGACAGCAAAGGAGTTATTGATTACATAAACACTCATGGCACCAGCACACCTGTCGGAGATCTCGCAGAACTAAAAGCCATCAAAAACGTCTTTGGTGATGATTGTCCAAAAATCAGCTCAACAAAATCACTGTCCGGTCATAGCCTCGGCGCAGCGGGAGTGCATGAACTTATATTTTCTATGATTATGCTAGAAAAAGGTTTTCTAGTCGCGTCAGCAAACATCACAAATATGGATCCCGAAGCTCAAGACATTCCAATTCTTACAGCGAGACAGGATATGGATATCACGAGGATCATGTCCAATAGCTTCGGTTTTGGCGGAACGAACTCAACATTAATCATCGAGAAGTACGTGCCCTAGAGGAAGGTCAACTTTAAGTTAAGTTTATCTGACTGATTTTGGTTACTGTAAAAACTTAAGCACTGACTCAACGCTTGATTTATCAACACCTTCTGGATCAACACCTAAATATAAAACTTTACTATCCTCCACAACCATTGCGTATCTCTGACTTCTTAAGCCCATTCCAAATCCAGAGACATCCAGAAGCAAACCTAATTCCTTAGTATAGTCAGCATTTCCATCAGCCAGCATTAAAAGATTTTCCGCATTGGATGCCTTGGACCAAGCATCGACTACAAAAACATCATTCACAGCCAAACAAGCTACAGAGTCCACGCCTAAGTTAATCATTTCATCAAATTTTGCAACAAAACCTGGCAGATGAGATATTGCACAGGTAGGTGTGAAGGCACCTGGCACAGCCATTAAAACCACCTTTTTACCAAGAAATATTTCCTCTGAACTTATAACCTGCGGACCTTTTTCACCCATTATAGTAAATGTTCCTTTTGGAATAACTTGTCCCACTTCAATTCCCATACCTTAACCTCTCATTTAATTAGAATGGAATGTCATCGTCAAAAGCGTCAAGACTCTGGGCACCAGTGCCCTGAGGTTCTATACTTTTTTGGCTGCTGAAATCATTGTTAGTAGAAGAGTTAGTAGAACTTGTAAAGTCTCCTGATGGCCCTGAGGCGCGGCTGTCTAGCATTTGCATTTCACTACCGACAATCTCGGTTGTATATCTATCCTGTCCATCTTGTCCCTGCCATTTTCTGGTCCTAAGTGAACCCTCGACATATAGCTTTGAGCCCTTTCTTACATACTCACCCGCAATCTCAGCAAGCCGATTAAAAAATACTATTCGGTGCCACTCAGTTCTTTCCTGCTGCTCCCCGCTTGTTTTGTCTTTCCAAGATTCGGAGGTTGCGATACTTAGATTAGTTACAGAAGCCCCAGTAGCAGGTATCACCCGAGTTTCAGGATCCTGCCCACAGTTTCCAACCAAAATTACTTTGTTAATTCCTCTTGCCATTACCATCTCCTAAAAACATCAAATCATCAAAACGCTTAAAATCAAATCTTACTTTATTTATTTTTACGTAAGCCACGGAATCTTCGTCAGTGACGAGTATATCTTCTATTCCCTCTTGCTTTGAAATTATTTTTAATAAATCTTTAGATTTTTTACTGGTTATATCCAAAACAATCGTCTGCAATGGCTCGATGTTTCCAAATCTCCAAACTAGTCCAAACCATAATATTATTAGCGACCCGAAAAGACTAAAAATTTGGATTGAATTAAACTCCTGGATTACAAAACCTCCTATTAATCCTCCAAAAAAAGTTCCAAGGAATTGACATGTAGAAAACAAACTTAGGGCAGATCCTCTTCTCCCTGGGGGGCTTAGCTTACTGATCCATGACGGTAGAAGAGCCTCGAGCAAATTAAACACGCTGAAGAAAACTAGAATTGAGGTCATGGTTAACCAGTAATTATTCCAGTAAGGCATTAAAGACATTGTCAAAGACAGCAAACCTATTGAGCATAGAAGAAGCACTCGCTGTCGTTGAAACTTTTCACTCCATATCATAAAAGGCAACATAACAAAAAAGCCCCCACCAATCAGGCTAAAGTATAGAAAAGGAAGATACTCCTCAGTGTGCCCTAACTCATCGATTAGTGTGACTGGTAAAATAACAAAATAGCTCATCAGTAAAAAATGAAGCATGAAGATACTTAGATTGAGTCTCATAAGATTCGTATCCAAAAATGTAGAACGCAATATCGATGAGTCCAAACTTACCTCTAAATTATGATATTTTGAACTACGCTCAGGAACAAAAATAAACATAATCATAATACCCGCCAATCCCAAAAAAGCAGTTAATTTAAAAATCATGCTCATACCGAAACTTTGAGACAAAAGCGGTCCAAGAATCATTCCAAGCATAAATGACATTCCAATAAAACCACCTACAAATGCCATCGCTTTTGATCTCACTTTTTCACCGGTGAAGTCCGCCAAAAGCGCCAGGAGTGTCCCTGAAATTGCACCTGCACCTTGAAAGGCTCTTCCTAAAATAATACCCTCAATTGTCTCTGCTCTTGCAGCTATTAAGCTTCCAATCGTAAACAAAATTAGTCCGAAATAAATTAATTTTTTACGTCCATATCTATCTGATAATATTCCAAAGGGAATCTGTAGTAACCCTTGAGTCAAGCCATATGACCCAAGTGCGAGGCCCACTAAAAATGGGCTAAAGTTTTGATAAGTGTTTTCCTGAAGCGCAAGAACCGGAATTATCATAAATAATCCTAGCATCCTAAAACTAAAAATGAGCGCAATGGACAGAACTACCACTTTCTGTCGTGGAAAGGAATCACGTGATTTCATATTGAAAAACTTTGAACTAGATAACTCGTCTATAATATCAGCAAGATTAACGTTGGAAAATATATTTAAAAAAACAACTTAAGTCTATACATAATATTCCTGCGTAGCTAAACGATACAGGGGCCATCAACGAAGATTTTAAAACATGAGCAATATTCAAATTCGTGGTGCAAGAACGCATAATTTAAAGAATATAAACCTAGATCTGCCCAGAGATAAATTTATTGTAATTACTGGACTCTCTGGTTCCGGTAAATCGTCGCTCGCGTTTGACACAATATATGCTGAGGGACAAAGGCGCTATGTAGAGTCTTTATCGACATACGCTAGACAATTTTTATCGATGATGGAAAAACCAGATGTTGATCATATCGAGGGTCTATCACCGGCAATATCGATCGAACAAAAATCAACCTCACATAATCCAAGATCAACAGTTGGTACGATTACTGAGGTGTACGATTATCTAAGACTGCTCTTTGCGCGAGCTGGAGAGCCAAAATGCCCAGATCATGGACTTGTACTATCAGCACAGACTGTAAGTCAAATGGTAGATCAAGTTTTAGAAATTAATCCCAATGAACGCCTAATGCTTTTAGCGCCGATAGTGAAACAGAAGAAAGGCGAGCACTTACATATTTTTGATAATCTTAAACGTCAAGGCTTTCTGAGGGCTCGTATTAATGGATTGGTAGTTGACCTAGAAACACCACCAAAGCTGGACAAAAATAAAAAACACACGATTGAAGTTGTCGTTGATAGATTTAAGTCCAATCCAGATAGCAGTCTGAGAATAGCTGAGTCTATTGAAACAGCGCTATCACTATCTGAGGGTTTAGTTATTATCGCCTCCATGGATGGAAAAGAGGCTGATCGTCTCATGTCAGCCAAATTTGCGTGCCCGGTTTGTAATTATAGTGTTAATAAACTCGAACCCAGACTATTTTCTTTCAATAGTCCATCGGGTGCCTGCCCCACGTGCGATGGATTAGGAGTTCATCAATTTTTTGACATTGAGAGAGTAATTCAGCATCCAGATATTTCAATTTCGGAAGGCGCGATCAGGGGATGGGACAGAAGAAATTTGTTTTACTATAATCTTTTAAACTCGCTAGCCACCCATTATGATTTTGATATAAGCACTCCATGGAATCAACTTTCTGAGGTGCATCAGAATAAAATATTATTTGGTACCAAAGATGAAGAGATCGCTTTTTTTTATGTTAGCGATAGAGGAACTCGGTTCAGAAGAAAGCATAATTTTGAGGGAGTAATCCCAAATATGGAGCGAAGATTTAGAGAAACCGAATCTCAGTCTGTCAGGGATGATCTCGCTAAATATATGACTTCCACCAGCTGCCCAACGTGTGATGGAACAAGGCTTAGAAAATCTGCCCGCAACGTTTTCATTAAAGATAAACGAATCGAAGACATTGTTTGTCTTCCAGTTTCTGAGACTGCGACGTATTTTAAATCATTGGAACTGGTTGGCAGGCAGGGTGAGATTGGTGAAAAAATCATCAAAGAAATTAGTGAAAGACTAAATTTCTTAGTTGATGTTGGTCTAAATTATTTATCCTTGGATAGAAGTGCCGAAACTCTGTCAGGGGGGGAAGCACAAAGAATCAGACTTGCCAGTCAAATTGGTGCGGGACTCGTTGGCGTGCTCTATATTTTAGATGAACCATCAATCGGGTTACATCAAAGAGATAATGAACGACTTTTAAAAACACTTATTAGATTGCGAGATCTTGGTAATACCGTCATTGTGGTTGAACATGACCAAGATGCAATAATGGCCGCTGATCATATTCTTGACATAGGCCCTGGCGCCGGCATCCATGGCGGGAAAATTATAGCAGAAGGCACTGTACAAAACATTTGTGACAAAGAAGAATCAATCACCGGTAATTTTTTGTCTGGAAAGAGAAAAATAAATGTCCCTGAGGTAAGGCATCATTCCAATAATAAATTTCTACAAATAATAGGTGCCAGTGGCAACAATTTAAACTGTATCAGTTTAAAAATTCCAGTTGGGCTATTTACATGTATAACTGGTGTCTCAGGATCTGGCAAATCAACATTGATAAATGGAACGCTTTTCCCTGTGGCAGCTAAAGCACTCAACAAAGCTACAACTATGAAAGCAGCTGCGCATGAAAAAATTTCAGGGTTAGGTCACTTAGATAAGTGTATTGACATTAATCAGAGCCCAATAGGACGAACTCCAAGATCAAATCCAGCTACATACACTGGGATCTTCACGCCAGTAAGAGAACTCTTTGCAGCAACACAAGAGGCTCGCTCTCGAGGATATACGCCAGGAAGATTTAGTTTTAATGTTAAGGGTGGCCGCTGCGAAGCCTGTCAGGGAGATGGCGTAACAAAAGTAGAAATGCACTTTTTGCCTGACATATATGTGCCTTGTGATGTGTGTGAAGGCAAAAGGTACAACAGAGAAACGCTAGATGTCATTTATAAGGACAAGAATATTCATGAAATCCTGCAAATGACAATTGAAGATGCTCACATATTTTTTAAGGCAGTGCCAGTTATTTCAAAGAAGCTCCAAACACTTATGGATGTTGGTCTTTCTTATATAACTTTGGGTCAATCTGCAACCACTTTATCTGGTGGGGAAGCTCAGAGAGTTAAGCTTTCTAAAGAGTTATCAAAAAGAGATTCAGGTAAAACACTGTATATTTTAGATGAACCAACAACAGGGCTGCACTTCCAAGATATAGATCAACTCCTAACAGTTTTGCACCGTCTTCGAGATCATGGAAACACAATTATCGTTATAGAACATAACTTGGATGTCATCAAAACAGCCGATTGGATCATCGATCTTGGTCCCGAGGGTGGATCTGGAGGAGGCTTAGTAGTCGGAGAGGGAACTCCAGAAGATCTCGCAAAAAATAGTAATTCATTCACAGGGAAATTTCTGCGCCCTCTTTTAGATTCTCGATCAAAATAGCGTGTAAATAAGTAAAATATCTAACGATAGTTTATGGCAGAAATACTTAGCTATAGGAACATTAGAAAGGTTAAAAACGTTAGAGAACTCTTTTAAATAGGAGTTCTAAAGAGATTTTAACTCTACCTTAAAAATTCATGAGTCCACTCCTAGGTAGAAGACCTCTTTATAGATTATCGAAGTATTCAAGTAGATCAAGAGGCTCATACTCAACACCGTCTAATGATTCACCCCAGTCTAATCCCACAAGAAACACATCGCTATGCATACCCACAAGCCAATCATCCAAAAACGTCTCTATTGCAATTTGATGCGGTTTGTATTCAGACCACTCACCCGTACACACTTTTTTTGGGATCTCATTGCTAGACCAAAAAGGCATTACAAAAATGTTGTCGTATTTAGTAGACTCCACAAGAGCCCATTCCTCGTTTTTATCAACCAATCCCCAGACAAACCCTAGATCATACGTTCTTTCTATAAACTGGAAAATATTGGCATCACCCACTAATTTAATACCTTATACCCCCTTCCTCTGAGGCAGTTTTTAATTATCTTTGATTGCTCATATCTCGCTTCAATATTTCCTTCTACTGCACCGAGTATCCCAGCTGAGCCACCGATCTTTTTAGCGCCTTCCTTTCCTCCAATTATTGCTCCCACGGCAGCGCCTGTTACTCCACTTAGAGCACCCTCCTCAATTGTTCGCTCAGTAACGTCAATATTTTCAGAAAAAGATGCACACTCTATAAGATCGTTTTTATATACATCCATATCAACACCACGAGTATCTATAATTGCAATACCATTCCTTTCAGATAAATCATTACTCACGCAACTCGCCAAAAAGAACATCGATAAAAAGACTACAACTTTATTCAAACTTATCACCCTTGATTATTTTGAATTATTCATTATTCCTCTAACAGCTGCCGGGATGTCTGAGGGAAGTACAATGATCTTTGAATTTGATGATTGCGAAATATCACTTACTGCTTCTACATATTTTTCTCCAAGAAGATACATAGCCGGTAATTCTTTATCTTTAATAGCATCACTTACTTTGGAAAGTGCTGTTTTTGTTGCCTCTGCTAGGACAACTTTGGCTTCTGCGTCTCGACGAGAAGCCTCTAAACGCCCATCAGCCTCCAAAATAGCTGCTGTTTTTTCTCCATCTGCTCGAGTTACAGTTGCTCGTCGCTGTCTTTCTGCTGCCGCCTGCTCCTCCATGGCCTGCTGCATGGTTCCAGATGGTTGAATATCTTGAATTTCAACAGTTTTAAGAGTAATACCCCAATAGGCGATATCATCAGAAATTTGTGTTTTTAATTTAGCCTTTATTTGCTCTCGAGATGACAGTGCATCATCTAAAGTCATCTCTCCAACAATTGATCTCAAAGACGTTTGAACAAGCGTTCTAATCGCCAGTTCATAATCCTCAACACCATAGACTGCTTTCTCAGGATTAAGAATATTTATATATGCGACTGCATTTGCAACTATCACAACGTTATCTTTTGTAATGACCTCTTGGGAGGGTATCTCCAGAACAATATCTTTTGTTGTAGCTTTAAAAGCCACTCTATCAATAAAGGGTACTAATAAATTCAAACCTGGGCTGAGCGCTCTATGAAATTTTCCAAGTCTCTCCACTACCCATTTAGAACCTTGTGGCACCATTCGTACGGCTTGAAATAGCGTTACTAGTACCGCTAAAAAAGCGACTAATACAATTACTAAACCACCAAAATCCATCATAAATCTCCTATAAGTTTTTTATTTCTTCATTACTAAATGATCATTCAACACTTCTTTAATTTCTAAACTCTCGCCTAGTTTTACTTCCCCATCAAAAACAAAACTCCATTCATCTTTATCTAGGACGGGAGTTGAAAATCTTACTCTACCGAAGGTCTGTCCAGCTGGGATTTTTGTGACGACTCCAGTTTCACCAATTGCAGACCTAAGAAACTTTGGCTGTCTCTTTCTTGTTGCCATAAATGGTTTCATCACTTTAAACCAGATTACGGTGCTGATAACCGAAAAAATTGTCCATAGCAATATTTGCATTCCAATTTGTAGGTCAAAAAGAAGCATTGAGATACCTACAAGGATCGCGCCGACACCAAACCAGAGTATCGTAAAACTGGGAATAAAGATTTCAGCAATAACTAGAACTAAACCAACAACAAACCAATACCAATACAAAATTTCAATATCCATAAAACTCCCAATTAATAGATTATCTAAAAAATATCGATGTCTGGGTTCAGGATAACTCACTATTTTTGGGACAACAAGGCATACCTTTTAAACGTCTAAACGCATTGTAATTGCGTCACTTTGCAATTTGTCCCCGCTATAGTATCCCTGCCGTCTCCCAATCTCAGTAAAACCAAGAGCTCTATAAAGCCTTAGTGCAGGCTCGTTATTTGCTGCAACCTCCAAATAAATTCTGGTTATCGATTCTTCTAATGTGCCTAAAATGAGTCTAATAAGGACTTTGCCTAGACCTTGATTCCGGTAATTATCTTTAATAATTAAATTATGAATTTCTGCATCGGGAGAGATCTTTTTAATTACAATAAAACCTAAAGTAATTGTTTTATCTTTCAGAACATAGATATCATCACAAACATCTAGTATTTGCCTCTCCGACCAATATGGCCGTGTCTCATTCTTTTGAATATCTAGAATACTTTTCAAATCACTGTAGTTGAACTTTTTTAGCAATAAAGCCAATAATTTACCTCAGTTCATCTAGTTTATATCGACGTTTTTCAGATGCTTAATTTTCTCCCAAACGCCTTTTTTGAGTTCAGGTTTGTCCATTAAACTTTTCAGTGACGGTAACATAATAGCAGTGATTTTTTGACTAATCTGATCAGAAATGGCGTCGTTATTTTCCCCTCGGCTACACCCCATTTCACTAAAAATCAATAAGTTGTCTATACTAGAAGCTGTCAAAATAGCTCTAATATTCTCCGCGATATCCTCTAGACTTTCTGATACCGTTAATTGAAAGGACTCACTACTAAATGGCGATGTTTTATTTAATGACCTAATGATATCTTTAAATAAGCTACTTTCCATCTTAGACAGGGTTTTGTCAGTGATAGTACATAAACATATTCCGGGCTCAATATTTGCTGAGGTTAGTATTTCGTTACTTTTTTCTTGTTTAAGATTAATCTCAGAACACCTATCTCGCTCGACATACATAGTGATACCAAAAACATCAAAATAAGACTTAAGATCCATTTTTGTATATTAAATTCCTCCAAATTGGGGGTGAACTCTATCAGGAGTTTGCATCAAAGTAAGGGCATTTAAGTACGCCTTAGCACTTGCAATTAATATATCTGTGTCCGCACCTTGCCCATTTACAATTCTTTCATCTTTTTGCAGCCTTACAGATACTTCACCCAGCGAATCAGTGCCTTGAGTAACTGCATTAACCGAGTAAACCTTTAAGCTAGTGCCACTATTGACTAACTTTTCAATCGCATTAAAGATTGCATCTACGGCTCCATCCCCTGTAGCCTCCGACGCATATACCTGCCCCTCATAGCCGACGATTATTTTTGCCTCCGGAGAGTGTCCAAGCTTTGTTTTTATCTCCAAATCAATTAATGAATATCTGATTTCATCAGAACCAAACTGGACATCTGATATCAGAGTCTGCAAATCTTGATCGAAAATTTCCCTTTTTTTGTCAGCCAAATTTTTAAATTGTTTAAATGCTCGCTCAAATTCATTCTTGTCATCTAGCGTGATGTCAAGTTCAGCAATCCTTGCAGCGAAGGCTGCTCTTCCCGATAATTTTCCCAATGAAAGCTTATTTTTTGTCCATCCAACGTCCTCTGCCTTCATGATTTCATAAGTTTCTCTCATTTTGAGTACACCATCTTGGTGAATACCAGATTCATGCGCAAATGCATTTGCGCCGACAATTGCTTTATTTGGTTGAACAGGAAAACCAGTAATACTCGAGACAAGTTTCGATATGGGCACGATATATGAAGGGTCAATTGAGGTCGTAACAGGATACAACTCATTTCTTGTTTTCAACGCCATGACAAGTTCTTCAAGCGATGCGTTCCCCGCTCTCTCACCAAGACCGTTTATTGTGCATTCAACTTGCCTTGCACCGAAATTAACAGCACTCAAACTGTTTGCGACTGCTAGACCTAAATCATTATGACAATGGACACTAAAAATTGCTTTATCTGAGCTAGGGACACAACTTATTAAGCGCTCTATGATATTACCATACTCGCCTGGGGAGGAGTAACCGACTGTGTCTGGAAAGTTAATTGTTTTTGCTCCTGCCGCAATTACACCCTCAGTAACGCGACACATAAATTCAAAATCGCTTCTACTTGCGTCCTCTAATGAGAATTCAACATCGTCAATTAGATTTCTTGCTGTTTTAACGGCCCCAATAGCCTGAGCAATCACTTCATCAGGCTGCATTTGAAGCTTGTGCTTCATGTGAATAGGCGATGTTGCGATGAAAGTATGTATTCTTCCAGAATTTGCGCTTTTTAAGGCCTCACTAGCCCTTTGAATATCGCCTGTTATTGCCCTCGAGAGACTGCATATAACGCTATCTTTGATAGTTTCTGCGATTAACTTAATCGCCTCAAAATCACCAGGACTTGAGATTGCAAAACCTGCCTCAATTACGTCTACCCCCATTCTTTCAAGCAATCTCGCTATTCTGAGTTTCTCATCCTTAGTCATTGAGGCACCAGGACTCTGCTCGCCATCCCGCAAGGTAGTATCAAAAATAATTAATTTTTCTTTGGCTGAATTCATATCAATAATTCATCAGTCACTGCTTTGCGTTATCTATTATTGTTATTAATTAAATACTAATTTTATTAATATTCTTGCAGGCCCAATTGCTGAATAAGTAAGTGCCATTAAAAATAAAACATTTGCTGGATCAATTGTAATGATAATCAAAGTGACCACCATCAAAAAAATGTTGAAAAAGGGAACTCGTCCTTTCATATCAAAATCTTTGAAACTTGGATAACGAAAGTTGGAAACCATCAACAATCCTGATAAGCCAGTAATTAAAGCTCCAAATAATGGTAACCATAACGATGAGGTTGAAGCGGACGTCGACCAAATAAAGCCGGCGATAAGCGCGGCCGCCACAGGACTGGGCAGTCCTGTAAAATCACTAGATGACGAGTTACTCACGGCAACATTAAATCTCGCTAATCTCAGAGCGGCACATGATGCATATAAAAAAACGCAAGCAAAACCAATCTGCCCCAATGCATCAACACCCCATCCGTATGAAACTATCGCAGGAGCGACACCAAAAGATACCATGTCAGACAAGCTGTCATACTGAACACCAAAATCACTTTGTGTATTCGTTAATCTTGCAACTCTTCCATCGAGTCCATCAAAAAGCATTGCAACGAAAAGAGCAATTACAGCAGACTCATATTGTCCACCAAAGCTCAATAAAATAGAGTAGAAACCCGCAAACAGCGCACCTGTGGTTAGTAAATTTGGTAAAAAGTAGATGCCCTTTCGTCTTACACTTGAAGAATCCGGGGGTTTGACATCAGTGCTTTTGGTAATCTCTATAATTTTTTGATTAATATTTTTCTTCACTTTACGCCCTGTCAGCATACAACTCGAGGTTAAAAGTATACGCCATTAGGACTCATCACTCCAAAAAGTTATCTTTTAACTGAAGTATGTCTTGATCTGAAAGAGCCAACCCATCACTGAGAAAGACTTTCATCGATCCAAAGCTCATGTCAATAGCATCCAGAAATGCATTGATATTTTGCTCATGAACAGAAACATATGGAGTGAGCCAATCCCTATCCCAAGATGAAATTTTAGCTTCCTTGAGATGTCCCTCAATTATGGTAATAAGCCTATCTGGATTATAATATTTTTTAGTTAGCAGGTAGTCATCCACAATTATTTCTCTTGGTATGTTCAAACAAGACAAAATCAGAGCAGCTGCCATTCCTGTTCTGTCTTTCCCCGCGGAACAATGAAACAATGTAGTTTGCCCTCCATTGTCAACAAGAGCTCTCATTAATCTTCGGAATGATGGGATAACATCTTTGATACATGATTTATATGAATTAACAACTAACTCATGAGCTGAGCCAGACGAAAGCTTACCTTCTGCAAGAAATTCCCAAAACTTTGAAATGTCTCCAATCGACATTTGATAATCGTCAATTAATTTGAAAGGAACAGCCACCGTTGGGGACTGCAATTGCTCATTCTCTCTACGAAAATCATGGATTTCCATCAGACCAAACGAACTAAGGCGGGATATGTCATTTTTAGTTATGTTTGCAAGATGCCCACTTCTTAAAAGCTTTCTCCACCTAATGGTCTTACCATCAATACTCCTATATCCACCTAAATCTCTAAAATTGATGCCCCCATCAAGAGTAATAACGCGTGTAAAGCCATTATCATCCATAAAACCTTCCCGCAAGTCCGCCAGCTAAGTTAACATGCAAAAAAATCCAAATCAAAGAAGAAAAAAGTGATTTAGACCTTTAAATATTTATCCCCTCTTGAGATACCTGATATACCACTTCTGACGACTTCGACAACATCTAAGTGCATCGTAGCCTCCAGGAAAGCGTCTAATTTTTCGGCATCACCCACTAATTGTATTGTGTAAGTTTTAGATGTTATATCAACGATTGAACCTCTAAATATCTCGACACAACTTTTTATTTCACCTCTCTCCGCAAGATCCTGAGATCTAATCTTTATTAACATTAACCCTCTTTCAACGTGAGCGCCCTCAGTCAACTCCATTACCTTTAAGGTGTCAATAAGCTTATAAAGCTGTTTGATAATCTGTTCAACCATCTTATCATCACCATTCGTTGTGAGAGTGATCCGAGAAAGCGTCTCATCATCTGTTGGTGCAACTGTCAAAGAATCAATGTTGTATCCTCGTTGTGCAAAGAGACCAACAACCCTCGACAAAGCCCCAAATTCGTTCTCAAGCAAAATTGAAATTATCCTACGCATTATGTTTTCTCCGTTTTGCTCACCCAAAGATCTCTCATCGCTCCTCCTGGGATCTGCATTGGATAAACATGTTCAGACTTATCGACACAGATATCGATAAAAACAGTTTTATCTTTGTACGCAAAATACTTCTCTAATTGACACTGCATATCATCATACTCAGTAATTTTTACTCCAAGATGACCATAAGCCTCTGCAAGAGCAACGAAATCAGGTAAGGAATCTTCATAGAGGCTTTGTGCATAACGACCGCTATATTGCATATCCTGCCATTGACGGACCATACCCAAAGCTGAGTTGTTCAAATTTACGATCTTAATTGGAAGCTTATGTTGAGTGCAGGTTGATAACTCTTGGATACACATTTGAATACTTCCCTCGCCGGTGACACAGACCACCTCTGTTTCAGGTTCCGCCAGCTTAGCTCCCATTGCCGCAGGTAATCCGAAACCCATAGTTCCCAAGCCACCTGAATTTATCCATCTTCGAGGTTTGTCAAAAAGATAATATTGAGCAGCAAACATTTGATGTTGCCCAACATCTGAGGTAACTATCGCATCTCCCTTAGTAACCTCATAAACAGCTTTAATAACATCTTGAGGTTTTATCAAAGATAATTTGCTTGGCTCATATCGCGACTTGGAATATATTCCGTGTAAATCTCTCCATTCGTTAATCTGAGACCACCACCGTGATAACCGAGTATCGTCAACAACTAAATCCTCAGATTTTATATAATCGAGCATACTTTTAAGAACAATACTACACTTACCAACGATTGGTATATCAGCGGCAACATTCTTTGATACTGAAGTTGGATCAATATCTATATGTATTATTTTTGCTTTTGGACAAAATTTATCGATCTCATTAGTCACTCTATCATCAAACCTTGCTCCAACTGCAAAAACCACATCAGCGTGGTGCATAGCACTATTAGCCTCGTAGGTGCCATGCATGCCTAACATTCCTAAAAATTGAGGATCAGTGCCTGGGAAAGCACCTAGTCCCATCAAAGTATTTGTCACAGGTGCGTTTAATTTTCTTGCAAGTAAGGTTAGATATTCTGAAGCATTATCGATAATGACACCGCCACCAGCATAAATAATTGGTCTTTCGCTTGAGACGAGCATATTTGCCGCTCTCTTTATCTGACCTTGATGCCCCTTCAGTACAGGTTGGTAAGACCTTAATCTCACTTGATCAGGAAATTTGTAAGGTACTTTTCGATTGGGTTCTGTCACATCTTTTGGAATATCAACAACCACTGGACCAGGACGTCCTGTACTTGCAATAAAATATGCTTTTGCAATAGTGGGTGCGATGTCCTCTGTTTTGGTGATGAGAAAACTATGTTTTACTATTGGCCGCGAGACACCCACCATATCAGTTTCTTGAAATGCATCGGTCCCTATCTTCTTCGACGGCACTTGTCCCGATATAACAACTAAGGGTATTGAATCCATAAAAGCAGTGGCAATTCCTGTGATCGCGTTGGTAGCGCCGGGCCCAGATGTCACCAGAGCAGTCCCCACTTCACCAGTTGTTCTCGAGAATCCATCTGCTGCATGCACAGCAGCCTGTTCATGCCTCACGAGTAAATGAATAACGTCTTCTTGTCTATATATCGCATCATAAATGTGTAGCGCAGCGCCGCCCGGATAACCCCAAATATACTTTACTTTGGCGTCTTTGAGTGCGCGAATTAATATATCTCCACCTGATAAGTGATCCATAACACTGCCTCAATTCTTGGTTAGAATTTTTCAGAAAGGAATCTGTCACGAATTTTTATGAATGAAACAACGAATTAGATCGCTACTTCAAATTTACCTTCTACTGTCGATTACAATATCTAGATTTTGACCGCCAGTGACACTGATTACGCCTTCCTGGTTAATAATCTCCTTGTGAGAGATTGGCGCATGCTAAAGAACCTTAAACTTTAAGTCAATAATTTATTGAGTTTTGCTGAGTTAATGGATAGTTCAAATGCTAATTTAAGCTAAAAAGTAATACTGACGTTATCTATAAGACGAGCCTTTTTTGTATACATTGCTCCCAAAACAGTTATCTTCTTGTCATCGTTGGCAGCAGAATCTAGATTTTCACTGTTACAGCACGTTATATAATCTACATCAAATCCTTGTTTTTTAATTCTTGCTTTTGCTTCATTTTCAAGTTCAAAAAAATCTAGATTACCAGATTGAATTCGTTCCACAATCCAGTCTAAGCTTTGTTTTAATATTATAACTTTTGGTCTTTCATCATCTGTAATATGCCAATTTCTCGAACTCATCGCCAAACCATCGCTCTCTCTATGTATAGGCGCAGATATAATATTTACAGGAAAACATAAGTCATCGACTAACCTCTTTATGACTATTAACTGCTGATAATCCTTGACACCAAACACTGCCTCGTCGGGCTGGACTATGTTAAACAATTTAGAAACAACAGTAGTAACACCCTCAAAGTGCCCGGGCCTGCTCGCTCCACATAATACATCTGTCAAATAAGGACATAGAACTTTTGTTTGAGTATCAAGACCATTCGCATACATTTCGATTTCATTGGGATGGAATAAATAATCACATCCCGCTGCTCTCAGCTTTTCGCAATCTTTATCAAAAGTTCGAGGATACTGCTCCCAGTCCTTGTTCAAGTTAAATTGCAACGCACTCACAAATATTGAACAAACCACAACATCGCTTGTTTCTTTCGCTCTCTCAATCAGTGCCAAGTGTCCATCATGCAGATTTCCCATAGTTGGAACTAGACTTATCCGCCTTTTATATGAGCGATCATTATTCAGACTTGTCCTTAGCCCATTTATACCGTTATAGATTTGCATTTTTCAACCAAAGGTCTGATCTTGTTGATAATTTCTTGCTAGATTTTCGAATCTTGTATATTTCCCCATAAAGGCAAGCCTGCAGGTCCCTATCGGCCCGTTCCTTTGTTTCCCAATTATTATTTCGGCGATTCCTTTATCAACGCTGTCTTCGTTATAAACCTCATCCCTGTAAATAAAGGTTACAACATCTGCATCTTGTTCAATCGCGCCAGACTCTCTCAAATCTGCATTAACTGGTCGTTTATTTGGTCTCTGCTCAACGGCGCGACTCAACTGTGATAGAGCGACCACTGGACACTCATATTCCCGTGCTAGACCTTTTAACTCTCTGGATATTTGCGAAATCTCCTGAACACGTCCCTCCGACTGATTTGTTCCATTCATTAGCTGCAAATAATCGACTACGATCAAGCTCGGCTGAGCCATACTCAAAAGTTTCTCATTACTTTGCTCATCGTTATTTTCAGATTCTAAGCTTGATTTAATTCTCTCCATCTCTTCTCGAATAAACTTTTTTATTCTATTTTTCATCTCAAAAGGCGAAATACCAGGCGTATCATCAATGTACAATGATGCGTTTTTGAGCTTCTGAGCTGCTGCACTTAACCTCGGCCAGTCATCTTCCAAAAGGTTTCCAGATCTGATTCTAGTTTGGTCAATTTTACCCAGAGACGACAACATTCTCACAACCAATTGATTTGCTGGCATCTCAAGTGAAAAGACTAAGACAGGCTTGTTCTGATTCAGAGCTGCATGCTCCACAACGTTCATAGCAAAAGCTGTCTTACCCATCGATGGGCGACCCGCGATGATAACTAAATCTGAATTTGAAAACCAGACGTCATCTTGTCAAGATCTGAAAATCCTGTACTTAATCCTGTTATATCTGATTCGCTTTTAAACAATTCATCAAGTCTCTGAACTGCCTCTTTTATAAGTGAATCTACACTCTTAAAACCTCCAACTTTTGGTTTATTTTCAATAATTTCTTGTAATCGGCTTTCTGCTTGGGCTAGTAGCTTCGAGCTATCCCATCCCAGTGGATTGAATCCCTTTTGGATTGTTTCGCTCGCAGCAACTATTAGCTGTCGAACGATCGAGCGCTCAACTACGATCTGTGTATAGGCTTGAATGTTGGCAGAACTTGGGGTGTTTTCTGTTAACTCAACCAAATATTCTGCACCTCCCACTAAAGAGAGCTGATTTTTCGCTTGAAGTGTTTCTGATAAGGTTATTGGATCAAACGGTTGGCTGTCATTTGACAGTGAGATCATTGCCGAAAAAATTAGTTGATGATCCTTTTTATAAAAATCCTTTTCTACCAATACATCAGAAATTGACTCAAAAGCCTCATTTTTGATCATTAATCCGCCGAGCACCGCTTGCTCAGCCTCGATCGAGTGAGGTAAAGGTTGACTTATTGTTGCTTCTTTAAGCAGAATCTCGTCCATTCTTTTAACCTGCTACTGATGTACATTCATATCAGCATCGACACTATCTTACTCCGATTCAATTAATATTCCGACTGAGACTGTGACATCAGAATGTAATTGAATATCTACAGAGTATTCTCCAACCTGCTTATATGCTCCATCAGGGAGATTTATTTCGTTTTTGCTTACTTCTCCACCAACAAGATTTATGGCTTCTTCTATCTCTCTGGCACCAACTGATCCAAATAATTTCCCTTCTTCACCAACCACAGCAGTTATTTTAATCGCACCCACCGAAGCAATTTTCTCGGATCGCTCTTGCGCAACTTTAAGCTTCTCTGCTTCTTGTTTCTCTAGATCTGCTCTTCGAGATTCAAAAATTTCAAGGTTCTTCTTTGTTGCATAAACTGCCTTACCTTGAGGCACCAAAAAGTTTCTACCAAAACCTGCTTTAACTTTAACCGTATCACCAATATCACCCAACCTACCAATTTTCTCTAATAAAACAACTTCCATGATTAAT
>CACJVE010000018.1 GCA_902596775.1 uncultured SAR92 cluster bacterium | reverse complement strand
GCCAAATATTATCTGAATTTACTCAAAAAAAGCCTGGTGCCGCTTTTAAAGAGTTATTAGTAAATATAATTATTCCAATAATGATTTTAACAAACCTGAGCAGCGAAGATAGATTAGGTATAAAACTAGCTCTCTTTTTAGCATTTCTACTGCCATTAATTTATGGCTTAAATGACTACATCAAAAACAAAAATACTAACTTTCTTTCCATACTTGGGATAATCAGTGTATCACTATCGGGCGGCCTAGCTCTTTTAGAGGCAGATGCGATTTATATTGCTATAAAAGAGGCGTCTATTCCCTTGATATTTGCTTGCGCAATTTTATACTCATTGCGTGGGGGAAAGTCTCTGATTCATTATTTCTTTGAAAATCCAACCCTTGTAAATGTAAAAAAAGTACTGTCGTCTCTCGAAGCAGCCAATAACTTCAAAAGCTACAATAAACTGTTAAAAAAAGGCACCGTTGTATTTGCGCTCTCTTTTCTACTATCAGCTTTACTAAATTTTTTACTAGCAATTTTTGTCTTGACTGGAGAACCAGGCACTGAGGAGTTTAATTATCAACTCGCAAAAATGTTAGCTTTGAGCTTTCCAGTCAATGCTTTACCGCCTATGATAATCAATATTGTGAATATAATTGTCGTATACAAAGGCATGAAAAAACTGACAGGTTTAAATTTAGAAGAAATATTTAATCAGAAAGGTTGAGCGGATATGTGGTACGCGTTTATTTGTGAGGATGTCGAAAACAGCCTCTCGAAAAGAAAAAAAGTAAGAGCTGATCATTTGAAAAGAGTTGAAGTATTAAAAAATCAAGGAAGAATTCTTATCGCGGGTCCCAACCCTAAAATAGATTCTGAAGATCCTGGAATTGCCGGGTTCAGTGGCAGCTTGATTGTGGCTGAATTCGAAAATATAGAAGAAGCAGAGATATGGATAAAAGATGATCCTTATAACTTGCATGGTGTTTTCAAATCAGTGAAAACAAAACCATTCAAACTCATATTTCCATAATAAAATATTACAGAAGATTCCTGCTTATAATCATCAAAGAAAGAGAAAAAAATGAAATTAATCAAATACTTTTCCATAGCATGCACACTATTATTCAGCCAAATAATTCTTAGCCAAGAGACTATCGAGAATGAAATACAAACAATGAATATTGAAAAGCCTATAGATGAAATAGTCGAAAAAGAAGATAAAGAGATCAAGATGCCTGTATTGCCGGATACTGAAGCTGAAGGAGCGATTCGGTTTGTGTCAGATGAATTTTATGTTCCATTAAGGAGAACACCCTGCCCGGATTGCACCATTGTTCATAGAGGGCTTAAATCTGGAACTGAAATAAAACTGCTCATAACTGAAAATGATTGGGGTTTCGTCAAAATTGCAAATGGACAGGTAGGATGGATGGAGAAACAATTTATAGTTGAATCCCCATCATCAAAAAATCAACTGGAAGTTAGTCTCGAAGCGCTGAAAGAGTCTGAAGATAGGGTTAGGGTTCTCACCGAAAAAACATCAGAATTGGAAGAGAATATAATTAATATAAAAAATGAACTATTGAATGACTCATTGAGCGAAAATGTATCATCAAATGAAGTAATGAATCTATTAGATATCTCATCTGAGTCAGTAGCCTTGCTCAGTCAAAATAAAAAGCTCATTCAACAGAATCAGGAATTACGAAATGAAAACGATATTTTGAAGGTAGAGCTTGACGTCCAAAAAAACGATAACCGATATAAATCATTTTTATTCGGAGGAATTACCGTGTTTTTGGGTGCTCTACTGTCAATATTGATCCCAAAACTTAAAGGACGTAAGAGGCTATCTGAGTGGGGTTAAATTATACTTTGGCGAGTAAGGATATTTAGAATGACATTAAAGAACTATTTTTTTGCCTTGGTTTTTCTTGTTTGGAATAATCTCTGCTGGGCGCAAAATGGAAGCCAACCGCCCCTTGTAGAATTAAAAACGGACATTGGATCTATTATATTAGAATTGAACATTGACAAAGCCCCAGTCACCGTTAGTAACTTTTTGGAACACGTAAGTAATTATCATTATGATGGAGTCATATTTCATAGAGTAATTAAAAACTTTATGATCCAATCAGGTGGATTTACATTCGATTTGACACCTAAAGATACTGATCGAAACCCCATAGCAAACGAATCAAAAAACGGATTATCAAATAAACGTGGTTCAATAGCGATGGCTAGAACAGGAGATCCTAACTCTGGCAAGGCGCAGTTTTTTATCAATCATAAAGATAATATCTTCTTAGATGGAGCGGACGATAAATGGGGATATGCGGTTTTTGGTCAGGTGAAATTTGGAATGTCAGTTGTCGATAAAATTGCCGAAATGAAAACGCAAAAATTATTTGGACCCTTTACAGATATCCCTCAGAAAAGGCCTATGATTTTATCTGCAAAAATTATTTCTCAAGGTCCTTGGATAAAAGAAGAAAAAGCAATTCCAAGCTTGAGAGAGCGCCCAATACCATTGACGGAGACCATGTAAGTTCGATGACCAAATTGAGTGTAAATATTAATAAAATTGCGCTTATAAGAAACTCTAGAAATGGCGAAAATCCAGATTTACTAAAATATGCAAATGTATGTATAGAGTCCGGTGCAGACGGCATCACTGTGCACCCTAGACCGGATCTCAGACATATCAGACCAGATGATGTTAGGAATTTAAGTAAATTAATTAATAAAAAGAAAGATGTCGAATTTAATATTGAAGGTAACCCTTTTGAATTAGAAAGAGGCCAATACCCAGGTCTAATGACGCTAGTTGCTGAAACGCTTCCAATTCAATGTACCCTGGTCCCTGACAGCACTGGCCAGCTCACCTCAGATCATGGCTTTGATCTCCAAAAGAGAGGAGATGAACTTGGAAATATAATACAAAAGCTAAAACAATTGAAGGTTAGATCAAGCTTATTTTTGGATCCAAACCTCGACCAAATAAGACTTGCTGCTCAACTTGGTGTAGACAGAATTGAACTTTATACTGGCCCTTACGCTGCAGCTTGGGGTACAAAACATATAAATGAAGTTTTTGAAAGACACAAAAAAGCAGCTAATCTGGCTCAATCACTAGGTATTGGAGTAAATGCCGGGCATGATTTAAACCTTAAAAATATCCAAAAATATACCTCAATTCAAAATATTCTAGAGGTTTCTATTGGTCATGCCTTAACTGTCGAGGCGCTATACAATGGGATTACAAAAACTATTAAAGACTATAAAACGATCCTCTCATCCTGCCAGCATCAATAAAAAATCATAATAAACAATATTTAAGCATGAATAACTCAAGAAAAAAGGTACTTAATTGCATTGGGGCTGGTAAGGTTGGTAAGTCTTTATGTCACAAACTAAAAACGCATATTCAAATTGATTGCATTATTAATCAATCGATAGAGTCTGCAGATAGAGCAAAAGCAGTTATAAAAGATGAACGTATCAGGACATTCTCAATTGATCAGTTAAAGAGCGCCTCGTCAGCAAATTTTTGGATGCTTTCATGCTCAGACGATCAAATCGAAGAAGTCAGTATCAGACTTTCTTCTACTGATCTGCTGAGGACTGGTGATATCGTATTTCACTGCAGCGGAAGTCTGTCCTCAAGTATACTTAGAGAAAATCTCAGCAAGAAAATAGGAGTTGCATCAATTCATCCGCTTCTAAGCTTTAATGGATCGCTCGCTATTCAAGACTCCTTTAAGAGTGCACCAGTCACTTTAGAAGGTGATAATAATGCTGTAGAGCAGATTATAAATCTTCTAGAACCACTCAAGCTAAAACCAATAAAGATAGCTAGCTCAGATAAATCGAGGTATCACATTGCATCTGTTTTTGCGAGCAATTACCTCATTAGTATTCTTGAACTAAGCCATAATCTTATAAACGAGATCAGGATTAATGATAGTGATAAAAAACAATTACTTGATCCATTGATCAGAAATACAATGAACAATTATTTTCAATCGGGGACTGTCAAATCACTCACTGGCCCCATATCCCGGGGAGATTTAACCACGATTAAAAGTCATTTAAGTGAACTCGAAACCATGCCAAGTAAATGGCTCAAGGCATACATTGAACTTGGAGAAATCACCGTTGATCTTGCTGCGAAACAAAAGCATGCAAAGCACGAAAATCTTTCTGAGATAGCTAGTTTATTAAAGAACTTTCGCTTCTAATGAGAGTAAAACCATGAAGCAGACCAAGTCGCTATGATTCCTACGAATATAATTACGATTTATGGCAGAAAGCCGATAGCTGAAGTAATAGACAATCAAGCTATTAATATATGGCGATTACATTTGTCTAAAACTAATAAACAAAGCATTATTCTCAATCAGATAATCAACGCTGCAAAAAAAAGAAACATAGAGATCGTAGAACATTCGAGAAAACAGCTCTCTTTTATTTCGAAAAATATGCGCCAAGATCAGGGCATTGCTTGCGATATTGAATTACCAAAAATGAAGAGTTTTAATGATTATCTGCCAAAGCTTAAAAATCCAAATAAGGGTTTCCTGTTTGCACTTGATGGCGTGACTAATCCTCAAAACTTAGGGATGACTATTCGTAGTCTTACTGCAAGTTCCTGTGATGGAATTCTAATCAATGCTAAAACGTTAAAGAATCTCTCACCACTTGCAATCAAAGCAAGTGCCGGTTCAATTTTTAAATCAAAGATACTCGTTTGTGAAAACGTCTCTGATGCTCTTGTTGATGCAAGAAAGAAAGATCTTGATGTAATAGCACTATGTTCAAACTCAAAAAACTCGATTAAAAATTTTGTATTGACGAAAACAAGCATCTTTGTTCTGGGAAATGAAACAACAGGTATATCTGAAGAAGTGAGAAATATCGCAAATGCGACCCTTAACATTCCTCTGATGAATGAAGTCGAATCGTTAAATGTTGCAGTTTCTGCGGCAGTTACAGCATTTATGATTCAAGATAGCGGTGCAAATTAGGTAAAACCTTAAGATCAGAACTTATGAGTTACTTATTTTTATTAAAAAGAAATATGACCAAACTCACTAAAAAAGCCACCAAACCAACGACACCAATCATTAATAAAATCCAGCCAAATGATGACATCAAACTGTAAGAGGTCACATCAAAACTATACTTCAAAACAATCAACACAAGGATACTTAATGAAATTAATATCCAAAAGGACACTCTACTCTCTCGCAAGTTTTTCACAAATAGTTTCCTAATCAAAGATTAATGATCTCAGCAGCAGCTTATCAAGAAAGAATATTTTGTAACTCACTCTCCTGTATAGTTTTTATTTTTAATTCTTCCGCTTTTTTTAACTTTGAACCTGCATTTGAGCCAACCACTAAAATATCAATATTTTTTGAAACAGCTGATACAACATGAGCTCCTAAAAATTCTAATCGATCGGTCAGCTCAGATCTTGGCATAGAGCTAAAAGTTCCAGTTATAACCCACTTTTGTCCCGCCAACGGTAAATTATCATTCTCTCTTACTGTATCCTCTTGATCCTCCCAAAAAATTCCTTTGGCGAGAAGTTTTTCCACCAATTTTTGATTTTCGATAGCGCCAAAAAAATCAGCAACATTTGCCGCAGTAACTGGACCAAAATCGGCAACCTCCAGAAAATCCTCAACCTTGGCATTCATAATTCTACCTATGGTACAGAATTCTTTAGAAATTGACTTAGCTGTTGTTTCTCCTACTTCCCTTATACCTAAAGAATAAATAAATTTTGGTAAGGTAGTCGATTTACTATAGTTGATCGAATTAATTAAATTTTGTGACGATTTTTTCGCTAGACCATCTAGCTGAGCAACCGAATCTATATCTAAGTCATAAAGATCGATCACTGATTTAACCAAACCGCTGTCAACTAAACTATCAACAATGCTGCTCCCAAGACCATCGATATTTAGAGCTTTTCTGGAAGCAAAATGTTTTATTGCCTCCTTCAACTGAGCATTGCATTCCGAACCTGCATTACATCTAATAATAGCTTGCGATGGTACTTTTTCGAGATCTGAATTACAGACGGGGCAATACTTTGGAAACTCAATTTTTTTTGCCGATTCAGTTCTCTTAGAAACAATCACGCTTACCACTTGCGGGATAACATCTCCTGCTCTTCTTACGATGACTGTATCTCCAATTCTGAGATCCAAACGCTCAATTTCATCTCTATTATGCAGGGATACATTACTCACAGTTACTCCCCCTACAAAAACTGGTTCAAGTTTTCCTACTGGGGTAATAGCTCCAGTTCGGCCAACTTGAAACTCTACATTTTTAAGTAATGTTGACGCTTCTTGAGCTGGGAATTTTCTAGCAATGGCCCATCTTGGTGCTTTTGCTACAAATCCTAATTCCTTTTGCAAACCAAACTTATTTACTTTAAAAACAATTCCGTCAATATCATAGGCAAGATCAGTTCTCTCAATTTCTAACTGATTATAATAATCAATGCATCCTGAAATACCCTCAACTACCCGCAGTTTGTCACTGATTTTAAAACCATAATCTGCGAGCTTTAAAAGCATTTCATAATGCGAAATTATTCCAACATCTGGAGAAATGTCACCGACACTGTAAACGCAAATATCTAACGGTCGGGTCGCCGTGATGCCAGAGTCAAGCTGTCTAACACTTCCAGCGGCGGCATTTCGAGGATTAACAAATGTCTTACGACCATTTTCTTCGGCTTTCTTATTTAGTTTTGAGAAAGCTTCTTTTGTCATGAATATTTCTCCTCTAACATCAAGAAATTCTGGTACCTCATCTCCGATAATTTGCAACGGAACACTTTTTATGGTCCTTACATTATTTGTAATGTCCTCTCCGATACTCCCGTCACCTCTGGTTGCCGCAGAGACAAGCTCGCCACTTTTATAGTGCAGACTTACGGCGATGCCATCTAGCTTTGGCTCACATGCGTATTCCACAGGTATGTTAGTTTTCAGTCGGTCTAGCACCCGATTTTCGAAGCTCTTTAGCTCTTCATTACTAAATGCATTTTCGAGAGACAACATGGGCACAGTGTGTTCTATCTGAGAAAATGTTGCTAACGGTGGGGCTCCCACTCTTTGACTTGGTGAACTTGTACTGACTAAATTAGGATATTGAGTTTCTATCTCAATCAGCTTCCTCAACAAATGATCATACTCTCCATCTGTAATCTGTGGCTCATCCAAAACATGATAGCAATGATTATGGATATTCAATTCACTGACGATGGAGTTATACTGATTTTTGACTTCCGCAGGGATAATAGACATCAATTAACCTAAAATGATGGGGAGGCTTTTACCGCATCGCTGCTTTAGCTCGCTGCCTGTAATGATCAGCAGTTTGCGGTGTCAAAGTACTTCGAGTGTCATCCATAATTTTCAAGGATAGTGCATTCGCTAAATTGTTGACGACCGATAACATGATATCAAAGCTCTTTAAAGGATCTACCTGACTATCTAAAACGAGAAATATCGTTACTCCAGGTATAGTGATATCTCTAATTGTACTCAAATCAAAAGTTCCAGGGTTAACCAAATTTGCCATTGAAAATAAAACATCTCCAGAGCCATGTGCATCAGAATACTTATTAAAAATCTGCATGTCGCCAAACCGCAAATCATTATTGCCTGCAGCTTTTAATAATTCTTTTCCATCAATCTCAGTTCCCTCTCTGGGCATTAAATGAATTACAAGCAAATCCCCCGCTTGAGAGTCAGTTTCAAGGTCAATTTTTTGAGTTAAATCATCACTACCAACACCTATTTCAGTTCTGTTTTCACTCGCAAATATAGAGTTATCCAAATCAAAGTTCTGTTGTTTCTGACTATTATCAAAATCAATCTCTGCGGAATATTTATCTGGAGACTTAGCATCAAAGCCTTGGGAGTCCAACGCCCTTGTACCAATGACTTTAGAGCCACCTGAGGGAAATTGACTTTGATCTAAGTCATCCGTAAATCCATCGGCTGCTATAGTATTTCTATTCAATACCTTCGATGACATTTGAAGTTTTTCATATCGATTACGTTTTATACGTCGTATCACATCAAGAACAATAGCAAGTATGGTCAAAAATCCAATGAGTACGATTATTTCTCTGGGACCTATCCAATCCATATTTATGACCGACTATTACAAGAAAACCTAAAGACTATTGAAAGTATAATATCACGCGCTCGCCATCTCAACGGCCTTATTAACATCTACCGAGACTAACCTTGAAACGCCAGGCTCGTGCATTGTAACGCCCATAAGTTGATGCGCTTCCTTCATAGAAATCTTATTATGTGTGATATAAATAAACTGAATTTCATCCGCCATTTCCTTGACTAGCGAAGCATATCGAGCAACATTTGAGTCATCAAGGGGCGCATCTACCTCGTCTAACATACAGAAAGGAGCGGGATTCAATTTGAAAATTGCAAACACTAGGGCTATGGCAGTGAGAGCTTTTTCTCCTCCAGAAAGCAAATGTATCGAAGCATTCTTCTTTCCTGGCGGACGAGCCATTAATAAAACTCCAGTATTGAGCAAGTCCTCTCCAACCATATCTAGATATGCATGACCACCACCAAATAACTTTGGAAACAGGGCCTGAAGATTAGTGTTCAGCAAATCGAATGTCTCTTTAAATTTTGTTCTGGTCTCTGAATCTATCTTTCGTATAGCATTCTGCAATACGGCGAGTGCCTCTTCTAACTCTGAATTTTGTTTATCTAAATAAGTTTTTCGCTCTGATTCGGAATTATATTCATCTACTGCTGCCAAATTTATTGGTCCAAGTCTTTGTATTTTTCTCTCCAGGGAATCGACCTTCTGTTCCCATACATTTATCGCTGCATTATCTTCAATCTCCTCCATAAGGTTCTTGAGATCATATCCTTTATCCTTTATTTGCTCCTCTAAAGTCTGCTGCAAAGTAATTATTTGTTTCTCGCTTAGTCTCTCAACCTCGAGTTTCTCTTGATTCTGTTGGACATCAGCTTCAGTCAGGCTACGTTTTTTCTCAAGACCACTAATTTCAAAATTTATCAATTCGATTTTGGTTTGACACTCTTTTAGCTTCTCCTCAGCCACTAATTTAATCTTTAACTGTTCGGTAAGGGCCTTATCAAATGCCTCAGATGGTGATTTTTTTTGATTGCTCACAGTTAACAAATCTTGTTTTTTATTTTGCAATATCTGTAATTGACTCTCTGCGCGTGAAATATTGATTTTAGTTGATTCTGTCTGAGCCTTTAACGTACTTTCGCGAAGCATAAAGTCTCTCAACACATTCTGTTTCTGACTCAAAAGAACCCTATTTTCGTCTAAACTAACTTTTAAACTATTACGAATTTTATGTGCTTTTTCACGGTCCTCCGAATTCACAATCACCATTTTTTCCAATGTGTGAAGATTATCTTTGGAATTCTGCATCTGAAGGGAATCTTGATTAATCAAATCATTTAATTGAGCAATCTCATCAAAAACAAGTTTTTTTCTACTCATTATTTGCTCGATTTCTAACGTTTCGGCAGTGTATTGTGACTTCAGTTCTGCATAAGTTGAGGATCCAGAAGCAAATTGATCGGATATTTTTTGTGCCTCGCTCTCCAAGCTAGATAACGATAACTGACTATTTTCTAAGTGATTTGTTTTTTCAAGAATATCGCGATCCAGTTTTTCAAGATTAAGGCTTAAATCTTTAATCTGTTTCTCTCTCGAAATCATGCTATCAAAAGCGTCACTGATTCTGAGTACCTTGAGCCAATTTTTACCTATCCAAACACCACTTTTAGTGATCAGAGAGTCTTCTATTCCTAACTGACTTCGAAACCCTTTACCCTCTTCCAAAGAATCAACGACATAAACATTTGATAATTTACTTTTTGCAAATTCATTATTTACAAACTCGGAAAGGCTTGGCTTTTTATTAAATGCTCTATGATCAGCCGCTATGGTTGTGTCAAAAACGATTAATTCACCTTGATCAAAACTTTCTATGTCGTCTAATAACTTGCCAATGTCTTTGGACTCATTAGCTTGAAGATAATCGCCCAAAACTGTTTCCACAGCCACTTCCCATCCGGGCTCAACATCAAGTGAATTAATTAGCCTCGCATTTGAATCAATACCATTTTTGTTTAACCACTGATCTTTAATATTATTATCAGAATCTTTCTGTTGCAGTATTTCCAAAGATGATTTTTTACCAAGAATAGTCTCTCTCGAAGCTTTTAATGTATGCAAAAGTTCTGACTCTTTCTTAATTCCATCCCTTAAAGCCGTAATATCCGACTTGTTATTCTTTAATTGCTCCTGCAAAGATAAATTATCTCGTTCTGATTCATCGAGCATTTTTTTCAACATACTCACATCTAGTAAACTTTCTTTGTTTCGTAGCTCTGACAACTCAAAACTAAGCTTTTTTTCTCTCTCTTTATTCAGACTAAGTGTTTTATCCAAATATTTTATCTTTGATGTTTCAGCATAAGCCTCTTGCCTAACATCCTCAGACTTCTTCACAAAGGCATCCCATGATGATTGAGCGAGTCCATACTCGTTAGCAAGATCCTCAGTGGTTTTCAAAAGTGAAGTTTGATCGGACTTATATTCAGCAATTTTCGGTAATATTTTATTTAATTCTTGTTCTAAGGCTTCTGATTTTTCTTTGTCTTGGATCAGATTTTCTCGAGTATCAGTAAAACTGTCTTCGGTTTGTTTTAGTTCCCTCTCAAGATCTTCTGACCTCTGCTTTGCATTCTCTATCGATTGCTCTATTCTTGCAACTTCATTACCAACTTGATAAAAATGAGCTTGTTTTTGATTAAAAGATTCGCCCTCTTCTGACAAGTCGATTCTATTTTTCTCAATTGTTGTCTCAATCTTCAAACGTTCTGCTAACAAACTTTCTTTTAAAATTTCTAAGTCTGTAATTTTATTTTTCAAGGACACAAGTTCGACATCATGAGCTCTCCATTTAAGACCTAACAATTCAGATTCAATCTGTCTTTTTTCTTTTTTGATTTCTGAATACTTTTCAGCAGCTCTTGCTTGTCTCTCGAGTCTCGCTAGTTGCCTTCCTAATTCATCTCTGATATCCGTTAATCTCTCTAAGTTTTCTGTTGTCCGGGAAATTCTGTTTTCAGTATCCTTTCTACGTTCTTTATATTTGGAGATTCCTGCAGCCTCTTCGACATGACCTCTCAATTCATCAGGTTTTGCCTCAATAAGTTGAGATATCATACCTTGCTCGATGATCCCATAGCCTCTCGCACCAAGCCCAGTCCCTAAGAAAATATCTGTTATGTCTCGTCGTCTACATTTACTACCATTTAAAAAATAACTCGATTGTCCGTCCCTAGTTACTTTTCTCTTTACGCCAATCTCATTGTAACTCGCATATTCACCTGAAATTCTTCCTAAACTATTGTCAAAAATAAGTTCGACAGTCGCCTGTCCAACAGGTTTTCTAGCACTGGAGCCATTAAAAATTACATCAGACATTAAATCACCGCGGAGATTCTTAGCGGAAGTCTCACCCATCACCCACCGCACCGCATCGATCACATTTGATTTTCCACAGCCATTTGGCCCAACGACGGCGCATAAGTTACTTGGGAAAATAACGTTGGTAGGGTCCACAAATGATTTGAAACCAGCAATTTTTATTGATTTTAGACGCATACTATTTTTTGTCTTTTGTCACCGTTTTTAAGTTTACACCGTTAAGCATTTGCAAAAAACACATAATCTACCAGGGACAAAATTTTTTATTGCCCGCAAAATAATACGCTCAACCTATTATCGATTTAAAATTTTTTCTTGTGCGGTATTTATTCCATCAGTATAACTTTTGTGCAACGGATCATTGTCGTCAATATTCACTAATGCCTTTCTCCAGAAAAAAACCGCATCTTCATAATCCTCATTGAGATATGACCTAACGCCCATCAATCCCAAGACAAGTGGCTGGCCATTATCAGCCACATATGCTGCCTCAATCGCCGTGTTTACAGATTCATTAAATTGACGGTTATTCGCTAAAAACAGTGTTTCTGCCTGTTGAGCCAAGATAGGAGCATCGTCAGGGCTAATTTCTAAGGCAAGAGCATAATATCTTAGAGCCTCCTCATAATTAGCAACGGACTTCTCATAATTTGCAAGCAACATCGCGTACATAAGGTTATCTGATTTTTTTTTCAGACTGATTTTCATATTTTCTACAAGTTCTTCATTACCATTGTAGGAATCACTGTTAGTCTCTGTTTCCTGTATTATTTTAGAAATAAGCACATCTTCATATGAACCAATCTTCGAGTATGTAAACACAGTAAAACCTAAAAACCCGCAAAAAATAAGGATCAATATTATAATCTCATACCTTTCAAAACTTAGTTCAAAACCAATATCACCTCGAATTTTAATTAAGGAGAATATTAAAAATGTTATCGAGAACGAAAATGTCAAAAGAACAAGAATAGCTGCAAAAATCATTGATGCTTGTCTTCTTGTTTTGCTTGATTGACTTCTCTTTTCACGAACATCGAAAATATGAACCAGAAGCCAAAGAGAAAAATAAGCAAAGGTGTTAACCAAAGAAAGTAAGTTTGTTTGCCAAATTTTGGATCGTACAAAATAAAGTCTGAATAACGACTCGCCAACTCAATCTTAATTTGATCGTCATCAAGTCCTCGTTCGAGGAGAATTGTTATCTCCTTGCGAAGATCTTTCGATATCGGTGAATTCGAATCTGCAATATTTTGATTCTGACACTTGGGACACCTCAATTCTTTTATAAGCTTTTGATATCTCTCTAAATAAGTAACATCAGAAAACTCTATAAGCTTCTCAGCGTTTAGATGAACTGAGAATACAAAAGTTAAAAAAAATGTAAACTTTTTCATTCGTTTTGACCTTTGAGAGATAAATATAACTCTTGAAATTCACTCAACCAAATATGCTCATCAACTATGCCAACTCGTTTATGCCTGATAACACCCTTCCTATCTACTAAGTAAGTTTCTGGCGCGCCATATACTCCAAGATCAAAACCCAAACTTCCGTTAGAATCAAAAATAGAAAATAGATATGGATTACCCCGCTGATTTAACCAGTCATTAGCAAGATTCCTGTCATCTTTGTAATTTAGTCCTACAATAATTATACCCTCAGTCGCTAATTCATTAAGCATTGCATGCTCTAATCGACAGGCGTAACACCAAGTTGCCCAGACATTAAGTAAAAATGGCTCGTCCAATAAAATATCTTTATCAGTAATCTGTTCCCTGTCTAGTAATGTTTCAAGCTCAAATTGAGGAAGGTTTTTACCGATAAGTGCGGACGGTAGATGAGACGGATCATTCTCTAATCCTTTATACAAGAATATAGTGATTGTTATAAAAAGTATTAAGGGGAAGATTAAAAATATTTTTCTCATGTGCCACTCTCTGCTACCGACTTTACTAAGAATTCAATGAGGAAACTTTTACATTTCGACGATTCAAGCTCGCCAAGATGCCCCCACAGGCGATTAAAAATCCTCCTATCCAAATGAATCTGACCATCGGTTTAACATACAAGCGCACTGACCAAGAATCGCTATCCACAGATTCACCAAGGGAGACATAAATATCTTTCAAAATATTAGTTCTTATTCCCGCTTCCGTCATGATATCACGACCTGAAAAATAGCTTCGTTTTTCAGGAATCAACACACCTTGATCACGGTCATTATAAGAAACTTCAAAAATGCCCTTTCTGGACTGGTAATTGGGACCATCCGATTTAATTAATTCCTTGAAAAGAAAATCATATCCAGCAACATTAGCTCGTTTACCAGGGCTCATAAGCAAATCGCTTTGCACGCTGTAGGAATTACTTAGTCCTACTCCTAAAATAAGGAGAGCAAGTCCTGTATGAGCAAGAGTCATTCCCAAATAAGATTTGTTTTTAAGGATTTTTAATTTATCACTTCTTATTTTTGCAACAATGTCTTCACATAAAGTAAGCACTATCCAAGAGGCCACCATAATAGTTATAAGCGCTTGCCATGAGAAATCATAACTGCTGCTGGTAAAATCGATAACGACAACCGTTACCAGTCCCAGGGCAATACTGGCGAATCCAGGAAGCACAACTCGTTGCAGTGATTCATCAAAATTTCCATTATTCCATCTAGATGAAACTGACATCCCCATAAACACTGCAATTGCAATTGTGGTTGGAACGAAGAAAAAATCGAAGTATGGTGGTCCTACAGATATCTTACCTAAATTCAAGATATCGCTCAGCAATGGATAAAGTGTCCCTATCAAAATAATAGTGGTAATACTAACAAGAAGCATGTTGTTCATAATAATGAAGAATTCCCTCGTCCATCCTTTAGAGGCCGGCTTAGACACCAGATGATGACCTTTCAAGGCAAATAAAAATAATGAGCTTCCTACGAGGACTATGAAGATTATCAATAAAAAAATACCTCTCTCTGGGTCGCTCGCAAAAGCATGTACCGAAGTTAGAATTCCAGATCTGACTAGGAATGTGCCCAATAAACTAAGAGAGAACGCTAATATTGCGAGCAGAATCGTCCAACTTACGACAGTTCCCTTCTTTTCAGACACCGATGCACTATGCATCAAGGCTGTTGCCACAAGCCACGGCATTAGGGATGCATTTTCCACAGGATCCCAAAACCACCAACCACCCCAACCCAGTTCATAGTATGCCCACCAGCTACCTAAGGTAATACCTGCCGTGAGAAATGCCCAAGAAACATTTATCCAAGGTCGACACCAAGACATCTTAACTTTTTCATATCTCTCGGAAAAAAGAAGCGCGACAGCAAAAGCGAAAGGAACAGCAAGACCTACATAGCCCATATACAAAAGTGGTGGATGAACAATAAGTCCAAAATCTTGAAGAAGCGGATTTAAATCACCACCGTCTTCAGGAGCTATTGGTAAAATTCGGTCAAATGGATTAGAAGTCAAGATTAAAAAGAGCAGAAAACTGATTGAAACGGCAGCTAGCACCGACAATACATGGCTTCTAAACTTAACCGTTATATTAGCTCCCAGAAAAGCCACTGCAGCGGTCCATCCTGACAAAACAAATATCCAAAGTAAAAGAGAACCTTCATGTGCTCCCCAGACTGCACTGACTTTGTAAATTAAGGGTAATAAAGAGTTGGAATTTTGTGCAACATACTTGACAGAAAAATCGTCAAACACAAAGCATAGAGATAGACAAACAAACGAAAAACATGCAAAAAATAACTGATTGAGAGCTAATGGTGCGCTTAATCTTAGCCAAGACTCGTTTTGAAATTGTATACTCAAAATCGGAATAAAAAGCATTAAAGCACATGTGCAAAGTGCCAGAATTAGAGATAGCTGCCCAATTTCTGCAATCATATTTTATTGCACTTTATAATCTGAATAGCGAATAAAATCCATCGTCTCAGTGAGCTCTGGAGGCGTATAATTCTCATCATGCTTGGCCAAAACCTGGCTCGCTATTAGTTTGTTTGAAACACTCATTACACCAGTTGCAATTGCTGCCTCATTTTCCGCAAAGAGGTCAGGTAGAATTCCTTCGTAAACTATATCCAATGATGTTTTGCCATCAGTCAATGTGAACTGAGTTTGCAGGTTTTCATTGGGCCTTGACACACTCCCCTCAACCACCATTCCACCCACTCTAATAGTGCTTCCCGATCGATACTCGCCAGCTAAAATTTGTGATGGGGTAAAAAAAAAGTTTGCGTTCTGCCCAAGTACATAAATAACAAGTCCGGCAGCACAAGCTGAGAGTAGAAAAATTAATGCCACAATTTGCAGTCTCTGCCTCCTAATCGGGTGCATCACTAACATCCAAGCTATCAATTTTTAATTGCGCTACCAGTTTTCTTTTTTCAAGAACTGGGCGAATTATTAAATATGATAAGAGTACCAAAGACAGCGAGAGGGAACTCCAAACAAAAACACCATGCCCGTCCATATCGAGAAACTGCATCAAACTGTTAAATTGAAAAATCATCGTAAATCACCAATGCGCCACAAATATCATTGCTGTGAAATTAGTTTACGAACCCATTTTGTTTTCCGTTCACGAGAGAGAATTTCAACTCGTAATGATAGGGTCAGAGCAAGACCATAAACAAAGTAAAAAGCTATAATCATTATCAACAAAGGATAGAACATATCTGGATGCATAGAGGGTGCGGATGTGAAATTAATTGTTGCAGGTTGATGCAGTGTGAACCACCAATCAACAGATTTGTAAATTATCGGAATGTTTACGGTTCCAATTATTGACAAAAATGCACTCGCCTTGTCGCCAGAATCTGAGTTTTGAAAAGATCTACCTAGCAAATAAACACCTATGTATAAAAAGAGCAAAATAAGCATAGACGTTGCTCTTGCATCCCACACCCAAAAACTACCCCAAGTGGGTTTACCCCATAAACCACCAGTTACTAACGCCAAGAGAGTCAAAATGCCTCCAATTGGAGCAGCACATTTCATTACCCAAAAAGATAATTTTATTCGCCAGATTAATCCTATGGCTCCTGCAATTGCCATTAAAAAATAACCCGCTAATGCCAAAAATGATGACGGAACATGCAAATAAATAATTCGAAAACTATTGCCTTGCTTTGCATCTGCAGGAGCAAAGCCGATTCCCCAAATAAGACCGACGAACAACAAAGAGAAAGTAACAACGCAAAGACCTGGTAATATCCGCTCGGATATCTGATAAAACCACTTGGGAGAAGCGAATTTATGAAACCAATTCCAATTCATTAATATATCCCTTTTACTCAACCATTGAGGAGCGGAAAATTCCAGAAATTGATAATGGACTCAATATCGTAAGCATACAAAATATAGAAAGTAAGGCGGCGAGTGGGTAGCTCCAGTACATCCCATCAATTCTGTAATAAATCATTGAACTTCCAAAGATTATTATCGGAACATATAAAGGCATGATTATCAGCGCTAACAAAAAACTTTTATCCTTTGTCGCAACTGTGAGTGCTGCTCCAACACCTCCAAGTAGCGAAAAGCATGCCGTACCAATTATTAAGCCAATCATTAATGAGAAAATCGATTCGGGTGAAATCGATAAAAGTAAACCCATCAATGGTGAGGCAATTGCAATCGGCAATGATTTTGTGAGCCAATGGGCAGTAATCTTCCCAAGCACCACCATAAATAGCAGATTTGGCGTGATTATCATCTGCTCAAGCGATCCATCCCTATAGTCCTCATCAAATAGGGATTCCGATGAAAGCAAAACGGATAATAATGCCATTATCCAAATTACACCTGGGGCCATCTGTTGGAGTCTTGATTCATAAGAGCCAAGGCTCAAAGGCATCAAGGCTACGATCATCACAAAGAAAATAAGCGGGTTCAAAGACGCAGATTTTCTCCTAAACGCAATTAGAAGATCCCTCCTCATGTATGAAAAGAAAAGATTTGATTGGTAGTTAGTGTTCAATGAATCGTGTTCCTAATTAAAATTTTCTTTACATCACCTACCATTACGTCTTGATGACTGGCAAATACCACTATGCCTTGATTATTTTTATGTTTTTCCATAGCCTTTTTCAAAATCGAGACACCTTGGCTATCCAACGCATTCATAGGTTCGTCCAAAAACCATATCTTCGAGTCATTGAGAAGAATTCGTGTTAGAGCAACTTTTCTTTTCTGGCCAGCCGATAATTCGCCACACAGAGAGTCTTTCTGGTTCAAAAGTCCAAAAGTCTCCAAAGTATGGATATGTGAGTCCACTAATTTATTTTCGCCTGACATCCAACATAGATTTTCGAAAACCGTGAGAGAGTTCTTCACAGCTGAATTATGTCCCACATAAGTGATATTCGAAAAGTAGTCATAGAGGCAAGCCTGCAAGTCAACGCCTTGGTATTTAATACTTCCACTCGATGGCTGAAGAAGCCCAACTAGTATTCTTAGTAAAGTAGTTTTACCGCTCCCATTCGCTCCTTTTATATGGACCAAATCACCCTCATTGATTTCAAGGTCTATTGGATCAAAAACAGGCTTTTCATTTCGATTAAAACTCAGATTTTTCAGACTTAAAATGGTAACACTCAAAGAAAATTCCTGTAGGGAACTGGGTCCGTAATTATGCCAGAAAAACAATCTTGGTTCTCAGATTATTTAAAAATATATGCATTTAGAATATTATGACAATCGAAATATAGCTGGGTGAGAAGAATGAATAAAATTACACGAGGATGCGCATATTTTTTACTGTATACAACTCCGATCCAGCTGATCTTCCTTCTTTGGGTACTTAATTTAATCATTTCATCTGACTTTACTATTATTTCATTATCAACAGACATGTTTGTAAATCAGAAATTGCCATGGTTTAAAGCCTGGATATACTCTTGGTTTTGGAATGCTTGGTTAGACTTCTGGTGGCAGTATCCAGCGTTTATAATGATATCAATAAAAACTATTTTAAATTACTTACTGGGAGTTTGGTTGTTCAGAATAGCAAACACACGAGAGATAAGACTGCGCTAGTTCGCTCTGGGAAAATCATACAAAATGAAGATATATGAGGTTGGAGGAGCAGTCAGGGATAGTCTACTTTCATTTGAATATCATGAAACTGATTGGGTCGTTGTAGAGTCATCACCTCAACAGATGATAGAACTGGGGTTCACCCCTGTTGGAAAAAATTTTCCAGTTTTTCTTCATCCTACAACAAAAGAGGAATACGCATTAGCCAGAACCGAGAAAAAAGTAAGTACTGGACATCAAGGTTTTCAATTCTTCACCGATCCCAGTGTTACGCTTGAAGATGATCTTGGTAGAAGAGATTTGACCATTAATGCAATTGCTAGAGACTCAAAAGGCACTCTGATTGATCCACACAATGGATTAAAAGATATTGAAAACAGAATTTTGCGGCATGTTTCAGAGGCGTTTGTTGAAGATCCTCTCCGAGTATTCAGGGTCTCTAGATTTTATGCTCGATACCAACATCTCGGTTTTAAAATCGCATCTGAAACTAAAGCAGCAATGATAAAAATTGTTCACTCTGGAGAAATTTCAGCGCTCTCGAACGAGCGAATTTGGAGCGAAATTGAAAGTGCTATGAGAGAGAAATCACCACATCTTTTTGTCAGTAGTTTACTAAATTCAGGAGCATTTCAAACTATATTTCCTGAACTTAATGATGCGCTTAATAACAATGATAAAAAAAAGGGGCTATTGGGAATAATGAAATCAGTATCCGATAACACAAATGATCCTTCGATTAGATTTGCAACTATCTTTTGGATTTTATCAGCACAATCAGACTCCAGACCTAACTTGGTTGAGGAGATATGTAAAAGAGTAAAAGCACCAAAGAAATTTACCCAATTTGCATCACTAATGTTCAGATTTATGGATATTTCATGGACATCAGTTACGGCAAAGCCTAAAAAACTACTTTTAGTATTTAAAGAAATAAATGCTCTAAAGCAAACTGCTATTTTTTCAAATTTATTAAATTGCTTCGAAGTAATTTGGCTGCATGAAGGAAAATGCCCTGATAAAACTAGGAGAATCACGACATTTTTGAAAGAATGTGTTGTGGAGCTAAAAAAAATAAATATAAATCATATAGATATTTCCAGTCTGACTGGCGATAAGATTGGTAAAAAGCTACAACACGCACAACTTGACGCAATAAAAGCAGTTCAACTCAGATATACCAAATAAAAGAGGTAATTAAATTGAACGAATCAAAAGAAGAATTGCCCGTTGTTTTAATAACCGGAGCTGCAAAAAGAATTGGGGCAGAGCTTGCGCACCTGTTCTCATCTAAAGGTTTTGATTGCATTATCCACTATAACAATTCTAAAAGAGAAGCCGAAAGCCTCTCTAGGCTTTTAAACGAAAATAGCCCTGCACGCTGTTATACAGTTCAAGGGAATCTTAATTCCCCTGATACCGTGGCAAAAATATCGAAATTTTGTTGTGACCTCGGCCGCTTGGATGTCCTTATAAATAATGCGTCAAGTTTTTATCCAACACCACTAGAGCAATGTGATCAATCGCAGTGGGATGATCTGATAAATAGTAATTTAAAATCTCCATTTTTTATTGCTCAGGCGCTCGCACCATTGCTGAAGGAGAGCAAAGGATCGATCATTAATATATCTGATATGCACGCAAGACAGGCATTGATTAATCATCCAATCTACACAATAGCAAAGGCCGGTAACATTGCGATGACAAAGACACTGGCGAAAGAATTAGCTCCAGAAATCAGAGTCAACAGCGTCGCGCCAGGAGCTATCCTCTGGCCTGAGCATGAGACTGACGATATTGATAAACAACAGTCAGTATTGAGTAAAGTACCGCTTGGTAGACTTGGAACTGAAAGTGATATTGCCAAAACAACTTATTTTTTAGCAGTTGACGCAGAATATATGACTGGGCAGACAATCGCCGTTGATGGTGGAAGTTCGAATGCTCTCTAGAGTTTAATCGAAAGAGAAGGATATTTCTGTAAGAAATTGTTTGGTTTTATCAAACTCATGCCAATGATCAATGTAGCTTCTTTTTGTTTCTGGGTGCAGCTCATTTCCTATTAGTTTGACCATTGGGAGAAGGACAAATGCATTTTCAAGTAATTCCTCTCGCGGGAGCTTTACACCATCATACTCTCCAACGAAATCATCAACAGTAATGATATCTATATCTAGAGTTCTTGGTCCAAACTTCGGCGCACTGCGATCGCGACCATGTTCATTTTCTAATTTTTTAAGTACTTGTGAGATTTGGCCAACTGATAATGTAGTTTGAACGCTTACCACTAAATTGTAAAAATTATCACCTTCAAAACCAACAGAGTCACTTTCATAAACAGGCGACATACTTAGATTTCCAAAAATCGCCTTTAAAGAGGTAATACAAGATTTCACATTGTGACGACGATCGACATTACTGCCTATACTTAAATACACAGAAGGCATTACTTTTTTAATCCTCTTTCAATAATTACACCAACATCCTTCGAGCCACGCAATGCACCTGGCTTGCTAATTCTTAATCTAACCCATGGGACAGAAAATTCGTTAATGACAATACTTGTAACTGCTTCGGCAAGAGCCTCTATCAAAAAATATTCACTTTTTTCGATAAATGCAATCAATCTTTTTGATATAGATTTGTAATTAAGCGCATATTCTATATCGTCAGTTTCTCCAGCTTTTGCAATGTCATGCACCATATCCAGATCTAAACTTACTATTTGTTTAACTTCACGTTCCCAATCGAAAATTCCTATAATAGTCTCTACTTCTAATTCCCTGATGTATACGATATCGGACATTTTTTTTCCTAAGTTTTATTTTGTATTTGTCTTAAGTTTTCCAGCGGCCATCTTGGATAAGATTCTATTGACATAGAACCTCTGTCACCATTTTTTAATCTCTCATGCCCTAAATAAGCAATCATTGCGCCGTTATCGGTGCAAAATTCAAGCCTTGAATAAAAAACGGATACGCCCATCTTTTCTGTTTTTTCTCTCATTTTGAATCTCAAACGATTATTAGCTGCAACTCCTCCCGCAACAACTAATGATTCCAAACTTGTTTGTTTGAGTGCTCTTACACATTTTAAGATTAAAGTGTCAACAACAGCCTCTTGAAAACCTGCACATATATCATATTTTACTTGCTGATTACTTGTATCTAGTTCATTTACTAAATTTCTTGTATGAGTTTTCAACCCAGAAAAACTAAAATCCAAGCCTGGTTTATCAGTCATTGGACGCGGGAAATCATATTTTTTACAGTCTCCCTTATCTGCGAGATTGCCAATTATCGGGCCACCTGGATATCCAAGTTGCAGTAGCTTTGCGACCTTATCGAAAGCCTCGCCGGCAGCATCATCAAGTGATTCACCCAGCAGTTCATAGTCTCCTAAAGACTTTACATTTACAATCTGTGTATGTCCTCCTGAGACCAGCAATGCAAGAAATGGCATTTCTGGTGAGTGTTTTTCTAGCATCGATGATAGCAAGTGAGCCTCCATATGATGGACACCAATAACTGGAATATCTAGCGCGAACGCAAGCGAAGTCGCTATTGCACCACCTACCATCAAAGCGCCGGCTAAACCTGGACCCGCGGTGTACGCAATCCCGTCCAAATCATTTTCACTAATATGTGCTGCCTGAAGAAGTCGGTCTAGTAAGGGTAAAATTTTTCTAACATGATCTCTGGATGCGAGTTCTGGCACTACTCCTCCGAAATCTGAATGAAAACGTGCTTGCGAGTATAACTCGTTCGCTAAAAGTCCCTTACTCCCGTCATAGATAGCGAGTCCTGTCTCATCACAAGAAGTTTCAATTCCCAGTACTTTCATCATTCGTTAATTCTCTAGACATAGATGCATATGGTGAATGCAGATGACGATATTTTCAATCGCTAACGAAAATATTTACACTGAAAAATCTTTGCACTCTTTGATTGAAATGTATAGACTGACGCGTTTTACAATTGCATGCTAATTAAATAACAGGAAATCGTATGCCAGGTGTTCGCATAAAAGAGAATGAGCCCTTCGACATTGCCTTGAGAAGGTTTAAAAGATCGTGTGAAAAAGCAGGTGTGTTGGCAAAAGTTAGGAGCTGTGAATTTTATGAGAAACCAACTTGGGTCAAGAAGAGAAAAGCAGCAGCTGCGATAAAGAGAAACCAAAAGAAAGTGTCAAGAGAATCGCGCCGGTTTAATCGACTGTATTAAGAGCTCCATAATGGCAGCTATTATCCCCTCAAATATTCGCACTCAATCAATAAGTATTGCTAAAAACTATTAGTCAGAGGAACCTATGGCTTTAAAAGTTGACATCACCAATGCAATGAAAGAAGCGATGAGAGCTCGTCAGAAAGACCGTTTGAAAACAATACGTTTGATTTTATCTGAGATAAAGCGCGTCGAAGTCGATGAAAGAATTGATATCGATGATTCAAGGCTGGTCTCTATTCTGGCAAAAATGATCAAGCAGCGACGAGATTCTATTTCTCAATATGACCAAGCTGGTCGTACCGAACTATCTGAGATAGAATCTAATGAAATTGAGGTAATCAATGAGTTTCTTCCTGCAGCACTGAACGATGAAGAAATCAATGGTCTCATCCAGAAAGCGATCGCAGAAACTTCCGCCAGTTCAATGAAAGATATGGGAAAAGTGATGGGTATACTCCGTCCTGACATTCAAGGTCGCGCAGACGCTGGAGATGTTAGCAAGCGAGTCAAAGAAGCACTTAATTCATAACACAACTAGTATAGTATTCTGAAAAAAACCGCTAAACTGATAGAGAATTATTAGTTACCGCTTTTAAATGGCTGGATTGATCCCACAATCTTTTATCGACGAGTTACTAGATAGAACAGATATCGTAGAGCTCATCAACACTCGTGTGCCATTGAAAAAAACTGGTAAAAACTATTCTGCATGTTGTCCGTTTCATGAAGAAAAAAGCCCCTCTTTCACTGTGACACAGGAAAAACAGTTCTATCATTGTTTTGGCTGTGGAGCCAGTGGAAATGCTATCGGGTTTCTTATGGAATATGAGCGACTTGATTTTGTTGAAAGCATTGAATACCTGGCAAAACAGGCCGGTCTAGAAATTCCCCAAACAAGTCAAAACTCAAATAATAACTCTAAAAAGCAGCGTAATTTATATTCCATATTAATAGAATCAGATAAATTCTATCGCACCCAACTCAGAACTCATCCTGATGCGAGCAAGGCGATAAAGTATTTAAAAGAGAGAGGGTTTAGTGGAAAGATTGCTGCTAAATTTGGGATTGGTTTTGCTCCAAATTCTTGGGATCTTTTATTAAAAGCGCTCCCAGAAGAGGAAAATCTTAGACTTCTTGAGCAAGCTGGAATGTTAATTTCAAAACCGGAAGAAAAAAAATTATATGATCGGTTTCGAAATAAAATTATGTTCCCCATTAGAGATCAACGCGGAAGAACAGTAGGTTTTGGGGGCAGAGTGCTTGATGACTCAAAACCTAAATATATTAACTCTCCTGAAACTCCAATATTTCAGAAAGGGCGTGAATTGTTCGGTCTTTATGAGGCCAGGAAATCACTTAAAACCATACCAAATATTATTATGGTTGAGGGTTATTTGGATGTAATCTCGCTTTCACAATTTGAAATCAATAATTCAGTCGCATCACTGGGCACATCGCTTACAGAGAATCACTTGCATAAAATCTTTCGTTACACATCTGAAGTAATTTTTTGTTTTGATGGAGACGATGCTGGGCGTAAAGCAGCCTCTCGAGCGCTGGAGACTTGTTTGCCACAAATGCGTGATGGATTCTCTGCAAAGTTTCTTTTCCTTCCAGAGTCTGAAGACCCTGATAGTCTAGTAAGAAAATTGGGTCGAGATGAATTTTTAAAATTTGTCGAAACGGCTACTCCCTTGTCCAAATTTTTCTTTGATTATTTTGCTCGAGATATAGACATTACAACAATGGATGGCAAAGCAAAGCTAGGTAAGACCTGCGCATTGCCTTTATCTCAAATACCTAACGGAATTTTTCAACAGTTAATGTTGAACGAATTATCTAAAATAACTGAAATTTCAGAGGAGCAATTAAGCGAGATAATAAAACAATATAACCTCAAAGGCCCCAAAGTTATCAAAGATTCACAGCCACTCCCTGTTGAACCATCAAGTTATGAGCACATTGACTATGGACCAATTAATGAGATTCAGAAAAAAGCAAAAATAAAGATGTCCCCCGGAAAACAGCTAGTTGCCCTCTTAATAAATCATCCGTCTCTTATAAATTTAGTAGATGACTCTAGCGTACTTATAAAGTCAAAGAACCAAGATGTTCAACTCTTTTTAAAACTATATAACTTATTTAGGGAAAATCCTCAATATAAGGCATCAAATGTTTTTTCATACTGGTCGGGTTTACATGAAGGTCGAAGTGAATTAGAGCTGCTTAAAAAACTTGCGGCGAGTGAGCTTTATCATCCGCCAGCCGGCACGGGAAGAGATGACGATAAAGAGTTTTCTGAAGCGCTTGAGCATGTGATCCAATCTACGTTCACTTCCTTACCTATTCTAGAACAAGCAGAAGTATTAATTAATTTAGACAGTTTAACTGAAAAACAAATTAAAAGACTTCATAAAATACATCTTCAATTGCCCAGTGACAATGAGACAAAAGAGATAAAAAGTGTTGTAAAACAGAAGCTTGTCTCATTAGTTTAAGTAATAAGAAAACGGAAGTTGCTTAAATATTAATAGGATATAAAAAGTTTATCCGGTATAATCCTGCGCTAGTTTTTTATCCACAACAAAAGACATTCATATGACAGACAACACAGACAAACAACAATCAGGAATTAAAGACTTAATCGCAAAAGGCAGAGAGCAGGGATATCTGACTTATGCAGAAGTAAATGATCACCTTCCAGAGGATATTGCTGACCCTGAACAAGTTGAAGATATTATTCAAATGATCAACGACATGGGGATCACTGTGTTCGAGGTTGCACCTGATGCTGAAACCCTTTTGATGACGTCGGGCGACAATACCCCTGATGAAATTGCTGCTGCTGAAGCCGCCGCTGCTCTCGCCTCCGTGGAATCTGAACAACACAGAACAACAGATCCAGTCAGAATGTACATGCGCGAGATGGGTTCGGTTGAGCTTCTCACTCGAGAAGGAGAAATCGAGATAGCCAAACGAATTGAAGAGGGAACAAGAGAATTAATGGCAGCGATAGCTGACTGGCCTTCTAACGTCGCTTTAGTAATAAAAGAATGGGATAAGGTTTTAGAGGGTGAGAAAAAACTTACTGACATCATAAGTGGGTATCTGAATCCTATGGAGCATGTGCCATCTGCTCTAGCTCAACAGCAAGCAGCAGAGGCCGCTGAGGCGGAAAAATTGGCTAATGGAGAGGATTTGGATGACGATGAAGATGAGGAAGATCATGAGGGAGGTCTAGATCCAGAAGAGGCAACAGAGAGATTCGAAGAAATAAGAAGTATGTTGTTGAAGACTGAAAAATCTATTGAGAAGCATGGCAGAAATGGCAAAGCAACAATACAAAATATGTCTGCACTGGCGGAGCTTTTCAAGTTTTTGAAACTAACACCACGACAATTCGATCCGCTCATTGCAGTAATAAGAACTGCAGTAGAGAAAATAAGAAAAGAAGAGCGCAATGTGATGCGTCTTTGCGTTAGAACATCAAAAATGCCAAGAAAGGAATTTGTAAAAGGATTTCCCGGCAATGAGACGAATTTAAAGTGGACAGGCTCTTTAATTAAAGCAAAAGCGGGTTATTCAGAAAATATTAAAGAACAAGAGATTGAGATACTCAGAGCGCAAAGAAAGCTTGCGCAGGTAGAAAAGACTAGTGGCTTATCGATCCTTCAGATAAAGGATATAAATCGAAGAGTAACCATCGGTGAAGCAATGGCCAGAAGAGCAAAAAAAGAAATGGTCGAAGCTAACTTGAGACTTGTTATCTCGATAGCTAAGAAATATACCAATAGAGGCCTTCAGTTTCTTGATTTAATACAAGAAGGGAACATCGGGTTAATGAAAGCAGTCGATAAATTTGAATACCGACGAGGTTACAAATTCTCGACTTATGCTACATGGTGGATACGACAAGCAATTACCAGATCAATAGCTGATCAAGCGAGAACCATCAGAATACCAGTCCACATGATTGAGACGATTAATAAACTCAACAGGATTTCTCGACAGATGCTTCAAGAAATGGGAAGAGAGCCCTCTCCAGAAGAGTTAGCAGAACGTATGGAGATGCCGGAGGACAAAATACGTAAAGTGCTGAAGATAGCAAAAGAACCGATTTCAATGGAGACGCCTATTGGCGAAGATGAGGATGCTAACATAGGAGATCTCATTGAAGATGTGACTATCGCCCAACCGGTAGATAATGCAACAAAACATAATCTAACGGAATCAACAAGAGGTGTTTTGGGCAGCTTAACCGCAAGAGAAGCGAAAGTTCTAAGAATGAGGTTTGGTATAGACATGAATACTGACCACACTCTTGAAGAAGTTGGTAAGCAATTTGATGTTACTCGAGAGCGGATACGGCAGATTGAAGCAAAGGCTCTTAGGAAGCTCAGGCACCCTACTCGGTCTGATCACTTAAGAAGCTTTATTGACGAACAATAACTTTTTTCTGTGGGCCCATAGCTCAGTTGGTCAGAGCAGTCGACTCATAATCGATTGGTCGTAGGTTCAAGTCCTACTGGGCCCACCACTTATTATATATAAATCAATGACTTACGACTGCTTCTACTAAACCAAGAGTATATAGACATATATTGGGTGCAGTAAAGGTAACAATTATGTAATAGGAAGTTGTTATAAATTGTGCAAAATTATAAAAACCCGAAAGATTTCATTATGAATTTTTTTAAACGTGCTCTCACAAAGATTAGTGTTATATTTTTGACGCTGTTGTTCTCGGCCTCAGCCTATTCAAGTTCTCAATTAGAGGTTGGTGATTGGGATATTGATGATGATGGTCGTGCCGATGCACTGACCGATGGTCTCTTCTTTTTACGCTACACCTTTGGTCTAAGAGGTGATGCACTTATTAGTGGATTAATCTCAAGTGGCAGTGAGTATACCACTGCCACTGATATTGAACGAGAGCTTGCGCTAGTCTATGACGCCTCCGGTGATATCGATGGCGATGGGAATGTCGATGCATTAACCGATGGATTGTTATTACTTCGTTATTTATTTGGATTAAGTGGTGATACCTTAACGGTAGGTGTGGTTGCATCAAATGCAACACGAACCACAGCTTCTGAGTTAGAAGGCTTTATTAGTAATTTAATGCCCAGTGCCCCTTACATTACCTTGATTGGTAGTGCTGAGTTAGCCCATGAACAGGCAACTGATTATGTGGATGCGGGTGCCATTGCCAATGACTATGCCGATGGAACAGTTGAGGTGAGTGTGAGTGGTTCGGTTGATTCGGATCGTGCGGGTGTTTATGTCTTAACCTATACCGCGGTTGATAGTGAGGGGAATGAAGCAAAACCAGTGACACGAACGGTCACGGTTGCGGATACGACTCCTCCGGTGATTACCTTATTAGGTGAGGCGACCGTTGAGGTTGATCAAAATACTTCCTACACCGATGCGGGTGCAACTGCCGTTGATGCGGTGGATGGCGTTGTGGATGTTGTTGTAACAGGATCCGTCGATATAACCACTGCAGGTACTTATTCACTCACCTATAAGGCAACGGATTCCGTTGGAAATATAGCTGAAATCACAAGGATTGTAACTGTTATTAAAAAGACTGTCATTTGGATAAATGAATTCCATTACGATAATGTAGGCACTGACAGTAACGAATTTATTGAGGTCATGGGAGTGGCAGGGATGGACCTAGAGGGTTACTCGCTCGCACTCTACTCTGGCGGTCAAACCGGAAATTACGGAAATATTCCCATGCAGGGCGTCTTGGCTGATCAGTCGGGAAGTGGCTTTGGAACACTTGCATTTGACGCTGTCGGCTTGCAAAACGGATCCCCCGATGGATTTGGTCTAGTATCAGCCGATGGGGAATGTATTGAATTTATCTCCTATCTTGGAGATATGACAGCTTCTGGTGGCGGCGCTTGTGACGGTGTTTTCGGAGAGGATATTGGCGTTTATGAACAAAACGTATCCTCTGATTTTTCGCTCCAGCGAACGGGCTCAGGTCGGCAAGCGGAGCATTTCACTTGGGTAGGGCCTCGTCTAAATTCAAAAGGCGAGATTAACGACGGTCAATCTATTGGTGAGCCTGATGACAACGAAGTGCCTGACAATGTCGGATCGCTATTTGGTTATACAGTATCGATTGGTCAAGTAACTACTCCAGATTACCAACGCCCTTCTACTTGGGACGACAGCGATAACGATTGTATAAGTGACCGACACGAAATTTTGATAGCACAACATGACTCGGGCGATGGAGAATTTGAGTTAGTTATGTCTTCAAGCGGCTGCTCTGTGATTTCTGGCCGATGGTATGATCCTTACGACGGTGTTTACTACTACAACGCTTCTTCAGTTGAAATAGATCACGTTGTCGCTCTTTATGAATCTTGGATTTCTGGGCTCGGAAATATGTCGCAGTCGGAACAGCGCATATTTGCAAACACTGGAAGCACGAGCTCTGGAACCAAGCCTGAGACGTCTCATCAATTCCTCGCAGTGGGTAATGCTTCGAATAGCCTTAAAGGCAGCAAGGATCCAGCCCAGTGGATGCCAAATGAATCTAATTATCACTGCACCTATTTAAAAAAGTGGGTCTTAGTAAAAGTACAAAACGAACTACTTTTGGATCAAGCAGAATTTGACTATATTGCTTCCAGGCAAGGTGAGTGTGATGATACGGCTTTGCCAGAGCTACCTGAGAATGAAAACCAAGATAATCCGGAAACAAATCTTCCTGATGGTCCAATCGGTGGGTCAATTTGGATAAACGAGTTTCATTACGATAATGATGGTGTCGATCAAGGCGAGTTCGTTGAACTTGCGGGTCCTGCGGGCGTGGATTTAACCGGATGGTCATTGGTTCTGTTCAACGGATTCGATGATACCGCATATAACACCATTGATTTAACAGGTACCCTCACAGATTTGGATTCTAGTTTTGGGTTTTTAGTAATCGATTTCCCAACAAATGGTATACAGAATGGCGCGCCCGACGGGATGGCATTAATAGATAACAATGGAGAATGCATAGAACTTCTCAGCTACGAGGGAAGGCTATCGCCCAACTCTGGCCCGTGTAGTGAATTTTTAGCCATCGATATTGGAGTGTCGGAAATCACCACAACCAGTGGTGGAAGCACGGCTGTTGGTAGTTCACTCCAAAGAATCGGCACGGGCTCGATTGGACCTGATTTCGAGTGGTCTGGTCCGTCGCCCAACACGAAGTCACTCAAGAATACAGGGCAGGTGCTGCAATAAGCTGCTTAGCTCAAGTTGATTTGCGTTAAATCGTTCGAGTATCACTGAACTGGGATATAAATATCATAATAAGATTGTTATCAAAATTTGATATTTAATAAAGAATAACCCCCTTATTAAAAAGTGAATGAGCCTACACGTTTGTTATTAATGTTTTTTTGCTCGTTTCAAATGATTTTGTCGAGCTCTCATCATTGCCAGACTAATGTATCCGCGCCAATACATCTAAAATAATAATATCAAACAACCCTCCCCCGTCCCCATAAACAGTCTCATAAACAACATAAGATGGGTACAATACAGGTAACAGTTGCCTTGACACAGAAGCAATTATCTTTAATATGGAGACATCAGGGGATAGTAAGCGTGTTCGTAAGTCACTGTTTTTTATAAGGAAAATAAAGTAACCCATAGCTCAGTTGGTCAGAGCAGTCGACTCATAATCGATTGGTGGTAGGTTCAAGTCCTACTGGGCCCACCATTAATTGGATTGTGAGAATGCGGTTGCGGATACTTGGCCTGGAGTCTCAAATTCGTCATCAATAGGCCAAATATCAAGTCTGTATCTACCATCATCGGTGAAATAAGTAGATAGATAGTCCGGATCGTAATCATCTGGCAATCCATCACTATCATGATCATATATAAAAACTGGAAACCAGAGGTCCGATGTTCGCTCTCCATAACGGGTAAACGCTGACCAATTCGAACTAACTGCAAGGCCACCCGCATGAAAAATACTTTCATCTCCAGAATAATAATATGCGTCATGGCCATTGATTTGTAACTGTCCAATCTCTGATCTTGTTACAACCACCTCAGTGTTTTCTGAGAAGATTAACGACTGATCATCAGGGTAAGTGATAGCGATCCAAGAATCACTTTCTGTTGGCAAACCCTCTCCGATGTAGGTATATATTGTCTGATACCGATTATTGGGTGTTGAAATATTTCTGAGTTGCAAAAGTGACACATTAAATGATTGATTCAAATTAGCGATAAATTCATTTGAACTATCAAAGAGAAGTCTGAAATCTTCATGAGATTCAACGGTTTCTGCCCAACTAGCTGCATCTTTGAGGAGATCATCGAAAGTCTTGCCATATGTTTGATGCAATGCAATCCTGAAGTCACCGGAGGATGGTAATCTCCTGTAATATTCTGAATACATTTTCTCGAGGCCGAATTGTTTAATTAAATATGCAGACCAGACGAGTTCCACACCTTGGTTGCCTGCTCTAAATTCTGTCAAGTAATCAACATTGAAGAAATCATCATTAACTATATCTCTTTCATCATGCTTTTTTAATGACCACAATTTTTGTGTATTATCGTAGTCCTCATCATGAATGATGTACTCACGAACATACAACTCGAATGGTATTGATAACCCATGCATAATCGGACTTTCAGCCCATGATGTTGGATGGGAAAACCGCTTTGGACCAACTTCTGAATACACAATAGTATGAAATGATTCCCAATTATGAGCCCACTCATGCATGTGACCACCTATCAATTCATCTCGAAACTTACCAGGCCTTGTTCCTCCATATGCTGGTTCAGATTGGGCCCCAAGATCTATCTCCGACCCAAGTGTTAAAATATTTTCTGGCCAATCTTGAGCTAATTGTCCACCGTAACTTGCATCAAAGTTTCTGATTGGTGATGAATAAATTCGTCTCTCTTCGCCTTCTTCGTCTCTATAACAATGAGGATTTTGATCATTTAAATATCCCTCCTCAGCTGCTCCCCAATATCCACCTCCGCTTCCTGCACTAAAAAATTGAGGACCTCCATTTTCCTCCCAGCATGACTTGGCGTCATAATTTCCACGTTGAAAAGCAATATCATTAAGGAGAGCACTTGACTCAGGATAATCAAAATGATGCGTGTAGTTTTCTGCCCTAACACTTCCCATAAAGCCAATAAATTTTCCTAACATAAAATCTACAAAATCGAGATAATCTGGACGGATCTTTTCTGAAGCAAATACATAGGTTGACTCACCATCATCCTGAATATGTTGATCTTGAACCTCGTTTACTTGAAAGATTTCCAAACGTTCACCAGACTTCACTGGTTTATTCCATCCTGAATCTTGCAAAGATTTAACAACTGAGCTTCTAGGTTTTGGAATCTCTAATACTCCAAACTCTATTGAATTCGGTGAGTAAATGGACTCTGGAGCACTCCAAACAATATTTTGGTAGTTATTACGATAAGGCGTCCAACCTGAGCTAACAGTGCCCGATGCGTGATCAAGATACCAATTTGTAAAGTCATCAGCTTGATTACCAACTCCAGATCTTGCGATTGTTACCTCATCTTCAAGATTTAAGGGAGATGTAATGTTGAAGTGAGTTGCAGAATCACAAACATTATTTTCAGGCATGACATCATTATTGAAGTTAAAGATCTCTACGCACTCACCTTTATGTATCAAGTAAACTCCAACCACTTTATCCAAATCATCGACTCCATCATATGTTTCAAGGTGGCGGAGATTAACGGAAATGAAATCATAATTATTTGTTAGCCATACACCCTCACAACCAGTATTGCCACGATACCATCCAACAGCTTGAGATAACGCTAAACCGCTCTGTCTCTCACCGTCGCTCGAAAAAAAGTTACCAACGGATTGACCTGAAGCATCAAAAGGATGCAGGACTATATCATCACAGCTATCCATACCCCACTTCGCAACTTCAATTTGCAACTTATCGTATTCTCTAGTCTCAACATCTCTGAAACTCAACTTAAATTCGTTAATCCATGGGCTAACAGAAAGTTTTGAACGCATTTCCTTAAGCGAGGGGTCAGTATCGAGAGAGTCAAGAACCCCGTCACTATCGTCATCTGCATCATATTTATTAATGATTCCATCACCATCTGTATCAAGAGCTGCGTAGACCGCACTATCAGAAATTTCAGGATTTAATGGTGCTGGATCTTGGCCATCCGTAACACCATCGCCATCATCATCATTGTCCGCATTATTACCTATGCTATCCCCATCAGTATCTAAAGTTTCAGTAGGGTCAAACGGAAGAGCATCTAAAGAATCAACAACATCATCATTGTCGCTATCTTTTATAGAGGCAATATAATCAATGATTTCTGTAGATGTTTGTCGCTCACTAGTACTTGACAGAACTCCAGTCACCAGCGATTCTCCCGTAAGGCCAAATAAATCTCTGAGAATCAATAACCCATCCGTAAGCGCATCAACCTTCTCATCACCATCAATATCTAGCTTATTCCCTGCTGCTTGAAGATATGACTCAACTGTTTGGGATGAGGTTCTGTTTGCATTATTACCAATAACACCAACAGTTAGACTTTCATCTGATAGACCGAACATATAGCGAAGTGTGAGAAGACCATCAGTAAGCGCGTCGGTACTTCCATTATCATCAATATCTAGATCAAATGATGCATGGTTGTTTAGAGGTGTAAAAAGAATGATAAAAAAAATTAAAAACTTTGGTCGCATCTATTTTTTCCAAAAAGTTTGACGATTTATGGAATTAAGCCGAAGCATTTCACTAAATTATTGAACCAAAGTTAAATCTAATTTGCCCTTCAAATCAAGACTTCAATTGGTAACTTGCAAAAAAACCTAACCGCTTTCCCAAATTAGTTCATATACAACAAAGTAATTTAGGCATAAATTAGGTACAAACCAGGTAACAGTTGTCTTGACACAGAAACAATTATCTTTAATATGGAGACATCAGGTGATAGT
>CACJVE010000017.1 GCA_902596775.1 uncultured SAR92 cluster bacterium | reverse complement strand
CTTGGTCGCGCCAAGCGCTTTCTGGATTCCGATCTCACGAGTTCTTTCAGTTACAGATACCAACATAATATTCATTATGCCGATTCCACCCACTAGAAGTGAAATGCTAACTATCCCGCCAAGTACGAGTGTCGTTCCTCCAATAATAGAGCCAAAAGTCTCTAGCATTTGATCTGCGGAACTAATTTTAAAATCATTTGGGTCTCCATCTTTGATGCTGTGCGAACGACGCAAAACATTAGTTATTTGTCGTTTAACTTGAGTGAGTTGATTTACATCATCAACGGACATACTTATCGTTACATTTGTACGCCAACTTCGATCACCTAATATGGATTTTGCAGTGGTAAATGGCATCAGTACAAAGTCATCTTGATCAAAGCCAAATAACTCTCCTCTTGTCTCAGCGACACAAATTATCTTAAACCACTCACCTAAAATTTGAACATGTTGCCCTACTGGGTCACCCTGGATTTCCAGGCTTGAGATCAGGGAAGACCCAATTACCGCTACACGTCTTCGACTGTCATCATCAGACTGGTTGATAAAACGACCGTACTCACAGTAAACAGCGTTAAGGCTTTGATAACTTGATGCACTCCCAAAAACCTGAGTGGGAACTGATTGATCTCTGTAGGTTACGCCTCCTTGCGAGCCCCAAACTTGAACGCTTGGAGTTACATAACTGACGCCAGGTATGTTGTGTTTAATTTTCAAATAGTCTTGATAAGTCAATCGTGACCATTTTCCCTGAAGTCTCGATTTTGGCGGTGTATACCTCTCAATATTGATAACATTGGCTCCAATGCCGTCAAATTGTGAGCTTATATACTTGCTAAAACCTTGCAGTACCGAAACGACCGATATCACAGACGCGACACCAATGATGATTCCAAGTGTAGTGAGAAAGCTTCTGAATCGATGAGCCTTAACCGATTGTGCCGCCGAGCGAGTACTTTCTATAATTTTAAATTGGATGGTTGCCATTTCTACTTCCTATTCTGATTCAATTTATCGGATAAGAGGCAGCCATCTTTCAAAGTAATCACTCTCTCGCATCTATCTGCAATCTCCTGTTCGTGCGTGACAATTATTAACGTCTGTCCACTATCATGAAGCTCTTCGAAAAGAGCCATTATCTCTTTGGTGGTATTTGAGTCTAAATTACCTGTTGGCTCATCGGCTAAAAGTATTGAGGGTTTGGTCACCAAAGCTCTGGCTGTAGCTACTCGTTGACGCTGTCCACCTGATAGTTGATTTGGTAGATGCTTCATTCGATCATTCAGCCCGACTTTTTCTAATGCATCACTCGCTAATTTGAGTCTTTTTGATTTAGAAAGTCCTTGATAGATTAAAGGCTGCATTACATTCTGAATAGCAGTGGCTCTCGGTAATAAGTTAAAATTTTGAAAGATAAATCCAATTTCTTGATTTCGGATTTTTGCAAGTTCATTTTCACTCAAATTTGCGATATTAAGATCCTTTAATTTATAGTCACCTTCCGTTGGATAATCTAGGCACCCGAGTAAATTCATTAGCGTTGATTTACCTGACCCTGACGATCCCACAATGGCCATGTAATCGTTCTCTTTGATATCAAGATCGATTCCATTAAGAGCCCAGAAACATTCCTCTCCCATGTCGTAGCTTTTTTTTATGTCTCTTAACTCAATAATAGGGTTAGCTTGCATTTTTATTTCTTCGCTCAAATTTGTTTACTGCATCGCCATCTTTCAGTTTGGCAAGAACTCTTGGCGGCCCGACTATTATTTCGTCACCCTCTGAGATACCAGATAGAATCTCTTGAAGCTCATCATTCGATATGCCGAGTTTTACTTCTTTTTTTGATGCCTTGCCTTCAGAATATATGAAGACATTACTAGTTGTATTTAAGTTCATTGATGTGCCAAATTTAGGCCCACCTCGACCTCCACGCATTGACATATCCGCGCTATCATCATTGATTTCCTCAAAGACCACTGCTTGCATTGGTACGGCTAACGTTTTTTCTCTAGTTTTGATAAAAATTTCAGCTCTACAAGTCATACCAGGTCTTATATCTATCTTGCTTTCCTCCAATAATATTTTAACCGTAAAGCTTAAACCCTCTCGATTACTTGCTCTTTTTGCAGAGGTTGCAATTGTTTTTACTCTGCCCTTAAGTGCTTCTTCTGGGAAAGCCACGGCATATACGTCGACATCTTGTTCCAACTGAACGTTCGCAATATCAGCTTCATCTACCTCAACTTCAACTAAAATTGATGAGGGATCCGCTATTGTCATCAAGTTTGAACCTGCAATGTTTTGTGTCCCACTAATTGCGGTCTCACCAACTTTTATGTCCACTGATGTGGCAACGCCTGTAATCGGGGATCTGAAAACAGTTTTGCTTAAACGCTCAAGCGCTTTTTCCAGAGTGGCTTGCGCTTGACTTAAAGCTTCCTCTCTTGAGCGAAGGTCAATCTTTGCGAGTTCATGTTGATTATCGATAAGCTCAAACGCGTCTTGACCAATTATCTTTCTTTCGTATAAATTTTTATTTCTCTTCCATTGAGCAAAAGTATTTTCGAGCTGTTTCTTCTGTCTTTCAATTGCTATTTTTTGCATTCTTACATATGCATTTTGCTCTTCGACATCAGCTTTGAATGTTTTCTGATCCAACTGCATTAGAATTTGGTCTTGTTTTACTTCATCTCCTTCCTCTATAAAGAGTTCGCTAACTTGCCCTATTACCTCTGACCGGAGTTCTATTTGATCTTTATATATCAGTGTCCCCGAGGCAAGAATAGAAGTCTTAATCTCTTCTGAGGTTGCTTGTTTTGTTCTCACTGAAATTTCAGATTCATCACCTGAAAATATAAAGTAAACAATTAAAAGTGCCAAAAAGGCGACTGCTGCGATCAAAATTTTATTTTTCATTTAATAATCCTGGGTGGTATGCGCTCGGCGTTTTTAGTTTTTGTCAGGCGTACAACGATCATTATATGTGATAAGTTGACCAGACATAAGCCACAAAATTTTACTGGCCAAAAAAATTCTTAATCTTCTTTTGAATTTGGTTGCATGATTCGATTGTCAGAACTATGCTCACAACAAATTAGAAATATTTAAGGTACGGAGGGGAAAATGACAGACACTAATCCTGATAACGGATCAGCTAAAATGCCAGAGGCACAACAAGAAACTCAAAAGTTTGCATTTTTTGCAATGACATGCTTATTTTTCTTCTGGGGTTTTATTACCTCGTTGAATGACATTCTGATTCCTCATCTAAAGGAAGTATTTGATCTTTCTTACACTCAGGTTAGCTTAGTTCAATCATGCTTCTTTGGAGCTTATTTTATCATTTCTCCAATTGCTGGAAGAATTATTTCTAAGGTTGGTTTCCAACAAGGGATAGTTATTGGACTATTAACTGCGGCATCAGGAGCTGCCTTGTTTTATCCGTCAGAAGAGCTTCATATTTATGTTATTTATCTGTTCTCATTTTTCATTCTAGCTAGTGGTATTACTATTTTGCAGGTTGCTGCTAACCCATATGTGTCTGCCTTAGGTCCTGATAGTACTTCCGCGAGCAGATTGAATTTGGCTCAAGCCGCCAATTCTGCCGGTACGGCACTAAGCCCATATATTGGGGCTGTGCTGATATTAGGAGCCGCTGCCACTGACAAAACCACAGTGCAAGGCCCCTACTTAACAATAGCAGTGATTCTATTTGTCGCCGCATTGGTGTTTCAAAAGATAACTCTGCCGGTCTTATCAAATGTAGAAAGTCGAGCTGAGGGTAGAAGCGAAAACCTTTGGAAGCGTAGATCACTGGTACTCGGGGCTCTTGCAATATTTTTCTATGTTGGTGGAGAGGTAGCAATCGGTACCTTTTTGGTAAATTATTTTGCGGAAAATGCTATAGCGGGCCTCGATGAAGAGGCAGCCGGTAAAATGGTTGCTGTTTATTGGTTTTTGGCCATGGTCGGGCGTTTCGTTGGTGCTGCGGCTATGTTGTATATTAAAGCGACCAAATATCTCGCAATAAATGCATTGATTGCAATAGTTATGATAGGTGTAAGTATGAACTCTACTGGTGATGTAGCTATGTGGTCGATACTATCTGTTGGCTTCTTTAATTCGATTATGTTCCCAACAATATTTACTCTTGCGGTTAAGGGTCTTGGATCTATGACTAGTAGGGGTTCTGGGCTAGTCTGTCAGGGTATTGTTGGAGGTGCATTGATTCCACTAATTCAAGGTGTGGCAGCTGATAATATGGGAATTCAAATGAGCTTCATTATACCGATGCTTTGTTATGTCTACATTGCGTGGTATGCCATGAAGGGGACCAATTAAAACTACAGCACTGTTTTTTGATCAGACCTTGTGATCACGGGTCTGATCTTTCAGTGCTTTCATTGAGGATGTACCACAGAAGCAATGAGGTTTTTATTTTATAGCATCAAAGACATACTTTATTTTTTGACTTTAGCCTTTTTAGTTCTTATCAGTTCATGTGGAGGTGGTGGAAATAGCTCTTTTAATGAGCCTTTGCTTCCTCCAGATCCTCAGCCGACAACTCCTCCAACACCTGAAATACCGCTTTCTGAAAGGAAATATATAACCCAGACCATTGATGGCCAACAGGTAGAAAGAACTTATTTAATACGATATCCCAAAGAAATCTCTAAAAGTTCATATCCGGTTGTTTTCTTTTTCCATGGAGCAGGTGGTAATGGACAGGGTTGGTTTAATAATCATCCAGAGGTCGAGAATTTGATTGATCAAGAGCAGTTCATTGGCATCTTCCCAGATGGTTATGAGAATCGATGGAATGTGGGCACTGAAACAAATGCGGATGATGTTGAATTTATTACCTTAATTGTCAATGATTTTGGCGCAAATGAATTATTTAACACTGAAAAACTTTATGGCGTTGGAACATCAAATGGAGCGGGTCTGGCGAATAAAATTGGCAAAGAGACAAGCTTATTTGAGGGGATAGCACCTTTGATCTCACAACAAACAGTTGATATTGGAGCGATAGTTCCGCCCCAACCGCTGTCTGTTTTTCAGGTAGGTGGTACAGATGATGGCTTAGTACCGATAAATGGTGGCAATGGTGTTGCGGGACACGTATTTATGTCAGCCAGCGGAAGTGCTGAGAATTGGGCGGCTAACTTCAATTGCAATATGTCTCCAACCATTGCAAATCGTGTTTGGGGAAATTTTAACGTTCAGGAGGTTTCTTTTAATTCTTGCGAGGGGAACAACCGAGTCAAATACTTTGTTGTTCAAGGAGCCGGTCACACGACATCGTTTGGAAATAATTTTAATGTTTATCAATTGATCTGGAATTTTTTTGTCTCCTCTGATCCCGATTATTATGAGCAGTTCTTAGTGGGAATCGATTTAGACCAGGCGGAAAAAAATCTTTTCATTGTTAATGCTCAGCGTTTTCAAGAGATTTGTTTGGATAATTTTGTAGGATTAAAAAATCCACTGTGGAATATCCAAGAACGCGGTGAGTGGCCAATTTATTTTCATTTTGAGTCCTGGGAGGGCGCAGTAACCTCTGCTGCAGTTGATCAGATGAAGAGTGATTATCAATCGATTGCAGATTTATGGATTGAGAGTTTGAGAGCGTTTGATCCTAATTATCGTTCTTCGATGGATGTCAAAATTTTTGGCTTTGTGTTCAATGAAGGAGTCATAGCAGATGAAACCTTTTATACCGATTACGGAGAATATCCTAGAGTCGAGAATTTCAATGGCACTTCTGAAAAATCTCCTTGGGAGATAAAAGATAGGGAGAGCGATGAGGTGTTCGATCAAAATTGGTATAGCATTTCTGATTTTCAAACGCTAAAAGTTTCTGGAAACGGAGATGACAATAATGGGAACACAACTTTTTATCCTGATGCATGGGAAGATTTTAGTCATCCAGAGGGAATTGATATGTTCCACACCAAATTCTGGCATAAAGTAAGTTGGGATGCAGTCGCACAGAGGCAATATTTAAAGCTTGGAGGAAATGTTACAAATTATGCTCTGGGGACAACTCGGTTTTATGTTTTTGCCCATGAAATGGGACACACATTTTTTCTAGATGATATTTATAGTCGATCTAAATATCCAGATGGACAAAACATACAATCGATAATGAATAATGCATCTGAGATTACTGATTTTGATAGGTTCTCGCTTCGAATGGTCTGGTCTCAGCAGAGATAGATGTGTTCAGAAGGTTAGCTCAGATTCAGAACAAAATCACTAGCATAATACCTATAAAACTCTGATCAAGAGGTGCTCTTGGTCATACAAAACATACCTCATTTTCGTCTTAATAACTGCTTCCGTTTTAAAGTAAAAAAATGTTATGCTCATCGGATATAAATTTTTTTTTTTGGGGGTTGCACCACTATGCTTTATCAAACAATAAAAGTTCTTAAAAAGAATCTCTTCATCGTCTCATTTATTGCGATGCTTCCGGCTTTTGCCGTTGCTCAAGTTCAATCTGTTTCAGGGACTTTGGAAGTTGCTGAGCTATCTGCTGGGCAGTCGACAAATCTGACAGTGACATATTCCGCATCAGATGCTGATGGGAATGCTGTTGCTACCACAGGCCTCGGTTTGCGGCTTCATTATGACAGCTCGGTTCTTGAGATGGGGGCGTATTCGGATAGACTTTTTGCTGGTTCACAACCCTTCCAATTTAAAGATGACACAACAGATTTGGATAATGATCCCAATACTGACAAATATTACTTAACATCATGGGCGGACACGAGTGGTGCCGGTTGGCCTGTTGATGGTAATACTGGTGAGCCTTTAGCGCAGCCAGTAACATTGTACGTAGTGCCATTGACTGCAATTAGCGGTTTCAATGGGACAACCCTTAAATTCTCTTATTCGTCCATTGCAGCCGGTTATTCCTTCACATCGGAAGATGTGACGGTTGGCAAAATTCCGGGCACTGTATCAACCTTGTCAAATCTTACTGGAACTTATTCAGTCACAAGCGAAGCAACCGCCCCTTCAAGTCCATATTCAACAAATAATCCGAGTGCAAATGGTGCTGATGCGTCTGCAGGAACTGCAGATGATGTAATCATTAAAGATCTCTATGAAGTTGAAGGATTGAGCTTCGTTCGGCCACCTCTGAATGCCGAGGCGCCTCAAGCGACTTGGGGAACTGCCTCAGGTCGAGACTTAAATCGAGTGGGCACCAACCGTTATTTCAGAAAATTTACCTGGGAGAATGCTGATCTTTGGTGTAAGAGTTTTAATGGCCGTCTAGCAACAGGTGCTGAGGTCGAGACCCATATATCACCTATTTCTGGTTCGACCGATGGTGTTTGGGAGACAGAACTCAACTGGCCTCAACAAAGCTCACATTATTGGACCGGCAGTCTAGCTGGTGATGATCCTGGTGACGGATCTCGTCACAAAGCTTGGATCACTTACAATACAAGCAATGGTAATTCTGTGCATCAGGTACAGGGTAGAGCAAATACGCAAGCGTTTTGGCCACTATGCGTATTGGAAAGTCAAGCATCTACGACAACGGGAGATATTACGTTAACACCAGCATTTGCATCTAATGTGCTCGAATATACAGCATCGATTGCAAATCCAGTAACATCAGTTACATTTGTGCCTACCTTGACTGACAGCTTTGCATCGGTTACTGAATATACTGCAAATGGTTCTGCTGTAACTTCAAACACTTTTGCGCCGACTGATGGTACAAATTCAGTGAGTATGACGGTTACTGCTGAAGATGGCGCAGGCACCACGACTTATGCGATTAGTCTAGAAAAAGCTGAAGCTCTAGCGATCGCAATAACCAGTCCCGCAATAGTAACCAACTCAAACGAGGCAAGTTATCCGGTAGCGGGTACCTGTAATCTGTCTGGTGTCTCTGTAGTTGCCTCATTAACTAGCGGCTCGGATACTGTGTCTGGATCCTCAGTTGATTGTTCATCGGGTGCTTGGAGCGCGACTGTTGATGCAAGCTCTTTAGCTGATGGTTCATTAACCGTTAGTGCGACAGGAACGACTTCGTTGGAGACAAATACAGCAACGGCCTCAACGACTAAAGATACTGTTGGACCGGTTGTAAGTGCTCCTGCTGATATAACCGTGGCGGCTGTGGATGCGAATGGAACACCAGCCACAGATGCAGCTATTGCCTCTTTCTTATCGAGCGCGAGTGCGGTTGATGCAGGTGATGGTGTGGTGAGCGTAGCGAACGATGCACCTGCTGTATTCCCAATAGGTGCAACAACAGTTACGTTTAGTGCGGTTGATTCTTTAGGTAATACAGGATCAAGTTCTGCAGTTGTGACGGTTGAGGATCAAACTCCGCCTGTTATAACTGTTGAAGATGCCACTGTAGCGGCGACGGATGCTAGCGGAACACTTGCTACTGACACAGATATCGCCTCGTTCCTAGATTCTGCAACGGTAGAAGACAACGTGGATGCAAATGTTACGGTAACTAATGATGCGCCAGACATATTTCCAATTGGCCCAACTGTTGTGACATTCACTGCAACAGATTCATCAGAACTGACCGCCACAGCAACCGCTACCTTGACAGTTGCAGACTTAACGGCACCTGTTGTAACAGCACCTGATGCAATCACAGTTGCCGCGAACAATGCAGCGGGAACAGCAGCATCTAATTCTGCAATATCAGGAGACTGGAAGCTTGCCGCGATGGCTGGAGCGATGGGTGTTGGCTGGGATGCGGATAACGCAACAGGCTGGTGGTCTAATAGCGAAGATGATTTAACGACAAGAGCTTGTTTGTTTGACGATATCTTTAGATTTGGAGCGGATGGATCGTTTGCAAATGTAATGGGTTCAGAGACTTGGCTTGAGAGTTGGCAAGGAGTTGATGGTGATCAATGCGGAGCTCCTGTTGCGCCGCATAACGGTAGCGCAACCGCGAATTATACATATGACTCTGCCAATTCAACTATTACAGTGAATGGACTTGGTGCTCATATCGGACTACCAAAGGTTTACAATGGTGGTGAGATGACCTCACCGTCAGAGGCAGTAACGTCCGTGACTTATTCAATCACTGAGATGACATCTACTGCGATGACACTGCAGATTAACTATTTTGATACCTATGTGTGGCAGTACAAACTGACAAAAGATCAGCCCGCTGCAACAAACTCTGTATCGATAACAAAAGTGATTGAAACTGATGCCAGCAGTCCTTTCATCAAGACAGTCGAGCTGTATGTCACCGGTACTGTAGATTTCTCTGACGGCTCGATAGTTATGAACTATGGTAATAATGGTAAACCTTTTGCAGATAAGCAAATTGATATCTCTGGGCTCGGCGTGCAAACAGATACCTATGTCTATGTAATCAGAGATCTCGCATTAATGCAGACAGATTTCCCAAGTGCTGGACTCAGTGCCTCAAACACGGTGACCACTTCCACTGCAACAAATGGTGATGATAGCTATCAAATAACGATGGATGGTGCTGTTGTTAGTCAATTTGGTGTCGAAAACGAGGATGGTACTGGAACTGCATGGGAGCACAGCGATAGCGTCGCTGAGAGAAAATCAGGCACTGATGATGATGGAACCTTTAATATTGATCATTGGACGGTGCAGGCTAAGAATTACCTAGATGATTATGGAACTTATAATGGTGCAGCTGCTTTAGAAACTGTCATTACACTTGCTAACTGGAAAGTCGAATCGGCTGATGACGCGAATCCTATAGCGACATTCTTGGCTGCCGCAACTGCCGTGGACAACGTCGATGGTTCAGTTTCTGTTAGCAATGATGGACTTGCAGTCTTCCCATTAGGTGAGACATTGGTAACCTTCAGCGCTACTGATGCTGCGGGTAACACGGGTACTGCAACGTCAACAGTGACAGTGACTGATCAGACGGCGCCAGAGATAACAGCACCTGCGGATGGAACCCTTGCAGCAACTGATGCTTCGGGGCTTGCCTCGTCAGATGCTTCTGTTCAGGCATGGTTTGCGACTGCAAGTGCTTCTGATAACGTTGATTCATCGATGACGATAACCAATGATGCTCCAGAGGTTCTTCCTATTGGTGCAACTTTGGTGACCTTTACCGTCTCTGATGCTGCTGGAAATTCTGCAAGTGCAACGGCGACAGTAACAGTTGCCGACTTAACAGCACCTGTGATAACAGCACCTGCAGCAATCACTCTGCTTGGTGAAAATGACGGCTTAGCGGCAACTGATGCGTCAGTTACTGACTTCTTGGCCTCGATTACTGCATCAGATAATGTAGATGGTGCGATTGCCTCGATTACTAATGATGCACCAGCGGATGTGTTCCCGCTAGGGGATACAACAGTCACTTTTACAGCAGTTGATGCAGCTGGAAATACGGGTACCGCTCAAACGGTCGTAACGATAAGTCTTGATATCACAGCGCCAGAACTCACAGTTCCAGCCCCGATTGCATTAGAGGTGGCAATGCCATCAGATGTGGTAGATGCGGCAGATACTGCGATAGTAACGTTCTTGTCTGGTGCAAGCGCGATTGATAATAAGGATGGTGATGTTACGTCGAGTATCGTGAACGATGGCCCTGCTGAATACCCGGTCGGTGAGACCGTAGTAACCTTCACTGTATCTGATGCTTTGGGCAACACAGCCTCAGCATCCTCAAGTGTCACAGTAACTGTGACAGATACAGATGGTGATGGATTACCTGACTTCTATGAGAACCTGTATGGCTTAGATCCAAATGATGCGTCGGACGCCAATGGAGACCTTGACGGAGACGGATTTACGAACCTTGAAGAGTATGAAGCTGGAACTGATCCGACAAGAGATGAATTACCTCCAGAACTAACTATCCCTGCTGATATCAGTATGGGTGCTACTGGTCGCATGACGGATGTATCCATCGGAACTGCATCAGCGGTTGATCTGAAGGATGGAGAGCTCTCCCCATCAGCAAGTGCAAGTGGACCATTTAAGTCTGGTTTAACCTTGATCACATGGAGTGTTTCAGATGCGGCAGGCAATACAGCAACGGCTGTTCAGTCCGTTGAAATTATGCCTTTAGCTAATTTAACGCCTTCTTCGGTAACAGTAGAAGGGACCACGGTGGATGTAATTGTAGAGCTCAGCGGTGACGCTGCCGCTTATCCAGTGACGATTCCATTGACTATTGACGGAACTGCGACCATGGGTGAAATGCCAAGTGCTCTTGCTGGAGATTGGACACTAGCTCCAATGGCCGGTGCGCTGCAGGTTGGCTGGGACGCCGACAATGTTGGAGGATGGTGGTCAAGTGGAGATGGCGAGGTTACAGATCGTGCATGTCTATTCGATGATATCTTTAGATTTGGGGCAGACGGATCATTTGCTAATGTGATGGGAGCTGAGACCTGGCTTGAGGGATGGCAGGGTGTTGACGGAGATCAATGTGGTGCTCCAGTAGCTCCTCATGATGGTAGCGCCTCTGCAACATATACGCATGATGCGGCTACAGGCGAGCTTATGTTAGATGGTGTGGGAGCGCATCTTGGACTGCCAAAAGTCTATAACGGTGGTGAGATGTCAAATCCTGCTGATGCACCAGCATCTGTAACATACGTGATTACAGAAATGTCAGATACTGCAATGACGGTACAGATTAATTATGTTGATACCTTCGTGTGGCAGTATAAGTTTGTGAAGGTGGCATCTGCCGCTGGATCAGGAGACTTCACTGTAAGTGATTCTGTGACGATAACAGAGGGTACTAAGGGAATGGTCACAATGACTGTGAATGAGGATGCAGAAGCAGAATCATCAGAGACGGTTACCATTTCTATTGGTTCACCAACTAACGCTGTTGTGGGCTCTGTTTCAGAGAGAACTATTACGATAGTTGAAGAAAATGTGGCACCGATGATTCATCTCAGTGTGGCACAGAGCGGTACTTCTGGAAGAATAGTAGCAGCAGATGGTGGATTGGTTACAGTTACTGCAAACTACAGTGATCTGAATCCTGGTGATACTCACACGTTAGAGTGGGACTCCGCATTGAGTGGTCTTGATTACGTCACTATTGACGGCGCGACAGTAACAGTTGATCCGAGCACACTGGGCGATACGTTAATGATCGCCTCTGCAACAGTTAGTGATGATGGTAACCCGATCCTTTCAGCTTCAGACTCTGTGGTGGTGAAGATATTAGCTGCTGCACCAGCCCTTGGTGCTGAAGATAGTGACGGTGATGGAATATCTGACGCGGATGAGGGATATGGTGATTCGGATAATGACGGTATTCCAGATTATCTCGATAACATAGACGAGAGCAACCTAGCTCCTGTCGGTGATAGTGGAGATGTGGTTCAAACCTCTGCTGGTACAACGGTAGTGTTGGGTGATACCGCATTCTCAAGCGGAAACAACGAAGTTGGTATTGATGAGTCTGATGTTGGCTCTGTGGATGCAGATTGGGATTATCTAGGTGGCCTAGTAGACTTCAAGGTATCTGGAGCTCAAGCTGGAGCAACTTACAACGTCGTAATACCGTTGAGTGGAACTGTTCCAGCAGGTGCGGTACTAAGGAAGTTCATGGGAGATAACATTGGTTGGCAAGATTTTGTAGAGAATGCTACCAATGCGATTCACTCTGCAATGGCGACCTCTGGTACTTGTCCTGAACCTGGTAGTTCTGCTTATGCGCCAGGTCTACCAACTGCAGACGCCATGGTGCCTGAGCAGACAATTTGTTTGGAGCTGTTGATTGAGGATGGTGGGCCAAATGATATGGATGGGGTTGCAAATGGTACTGTTGTTGATCCAAGTGGTATAGCGACTCTGTACTTTGGACCCCCAAGCTCGGATAGTACGATTTCAATCGATGCAACGGAGTTGAAGGCTGGTGGTAATGAAACTGCTACTGTAACAGTGACTGCTGTAGATTCAGATGGTAGGGCTCTCGAAGGTATGTCAGTGACATCTTCGGCTAGCCTGTCAGATGCTACTGTTAGTGAGTTCGTAGAGAGTGCAGGTGGCGTTTATACAGCTACTCTCACGCCTGGTAGCACTGGTGGTGAATTAACAGTGACAGCTACTATAAGTAATGGTAGTGATTCGGTATCTATTACTTCAGCTATCGTGACTATCAAGAAGTCAGGTGGAGGTTGTACAGTTGGTGGTCCAGGTTCTTCTGACTACTCAATGATTATGCTCTTACTTGCTGGACTACTATATCTAGTCCGAAGAAGAGTGTTCAAAATACAATAAGTATTTTGATTAGTTAAAGAAGGGCCAATCAGTGAACTGATTGGCCCTTCTTTTTAGAAGTTATATATGACTAATATTTTAGTGCTATTCTGTGGTGCTGTTCTTTCGCTCACTTTCATGAATCCGATTGTTGCTTTTTTTTCAGGCATGGTTTCAACAATCATAGTTCATCAAAAAAACACTGAACTTCTTGAAAAAGTAGGATCATATGTCTTAAAGCTGGCAATTATTCTTTTGGGATTTATTTTAGGCGCTGAGCAAGTATTGCAGGTTGCCAATGATAATATGTTACTCGTCTTTAGTTATGTCGTTATTACCATCACCATAGGATTTATTTTTCAACTTATTTTTCGCACTTCAAGAAAATATAGTATTTTGAGCGCCACGGGCACTGCTATTTGCGGCGCTACGGCGGTGTCTTCTGTATCTCCTTTGATAAATTCAGACAGCAAAGACCTTGGTTCAATTCTTTCGATTATATTCTTGCTAAACGCTTTTGCGATGCTTCTATTTCCTGCTTTGGGTGATTTGTTCAACTTAAGCCAAAAAGAATTTGGAGTTTGGGTTGCTCTTGCGGTCCATGACACCTCATCAGTGCTCGCAATAAGCTCTATTTATGGATCTGAGGCAAACTATGTTGCAACTGCTATAAAACTTCTCAGAACACTTTTTCTCGTGCCCTTGTTGCTTGTTTTAAGTTATTTTTATAACGCTCGGTTGAGTCAAAGTTGTTTCCCATTATTCATAATATTATTTCTATTGGCGGCTCTCTGTAGCTCATATTTTGAATTTTCAAACTCTATTATTTCATTCGTTAATCAGAGTTTTGATTTTTTAATTGTCATTGCACTATTTATAATTGGACTACAAGTTAATATAAAATCCATCAAGGGAATAACAATAAAATCTTTTCTTCATACAGTCTGTTTGTGGATCAGCATGACTATTCTGTCGCTCATCACGGTAATTGGCTTAGCTTGATCTACAATTGAAACAGCTTTTTAGGTCGAAGCTTAAGCCGATCGGAGTGGATGAACAAATCAGTGATCCATTGAGAATATGCCGCATGCTCTTTAAGTAAGATTTTAACATTAGAATCATCACGTTCAGCTCTGAAAGCCCTTCGAAAATTTGGGGAATATCTCAAAGGTTTCCCAAAATACACAGGCATCCCAGCCAAAATAGACCTTAGTTCATTCAATTCATCTCTATGATCAATCATGGAAGGCAAAATCACAGCCAGAGGTGGTTTTTTTGGAGAGTTCTCGACATCTGATTCAAACAAATCAATTAACGATGCAATATATTTTTTTGTAGCGAATACATCAGCATCACTCACGGAGGTTGGAATAAAAATTATGTCAGAGTGTAATAAAAATGTACTTCTGACTGGGTCATTACCCGCAGGGCAGTCTATTACCGAGTAACACTCGGAAATATGATTATCAGAACTGGATTCGAGATGACTTATAATGCGGGAGTTATTTGGTGTGGTCGAACCTAAATAAAATTCCTCGTTATTGATTACTTTAAATCGATAGTTTGCAAAGCGCGATAACGAGTCACTTGTTGTAGCTTGTGGATCAAGATCAATTAATTCAACATTTGCGCGATTGTATTTCGTCGCTAGACTAAGGCTCGTTAACAGAGCAATCGTACTCTTGCCCACGCCTCCTTTCGAATTAGCGAAAACAGCAGTTTTCATCTTTGTATCCGAGATTTAGATTTATGCTTACTGATCGCCTTCAGTGGAATCGTCGTCTAAAGAGGCAGAGAATGCCTCTAATCTATCTGATACGGCTGGTTGCGCAACTGTCTGATCACCATCCCAGTCTGTAGATATTTCTCCAACAAGTTTCGCTCCTACAACTGTTTCAAGCTCGCCGTAGTGAATTTTTCCTCTAATTTTCCCTCTTGAGGTTACCTCTAATTTCCCAGAGAGAGTAAGAGTATCTTCAATGACACCCTCTACTAGAGCAGTTTCACCTGAGATATCTCCCGTCACCGAACCATTCTCGCCTACAATCAAGTGCTTTACAGATATTTTTCCAACAAAAGTCCCATCGATTCTTGCTGTTCCATGTATGTCAAGAGAAGCACCCTCTAAATGAGTTCCTTCTCCTACATAAAATTCATAATCAGATTTAGTGTTTGCCATTTATTTATTCCTCACTGCGTATTTACCAACCGAAGCCGTCGATAATCTCCTTCTCTAGCCTAACATCATATCTATATTTGCTAAATCGAACAATGTTTTTCGATATTCGCACGACCCAAACTTCTTATTTAACTTTGCAACAGGAAGGTAGCGATGGACTTATTCGGTAATACTAAGTACCTGATCATATGCCATTTTTTTTTCGAATGAACGACTTATCAAAAGGGGATAATCGGTTCTCCCACTCATAGGTTTATAGTCTCTCCAGCTGTTGCCATCCCAAACACCCCAAAATGTCACTCTCTCAACAGTATCATGATAGTCTAGGAACAATTTAAAAACGTCTTTGTATCTGCGGCTTTGCTCTAGTAAAACATCAGTAGGAATATTTTCTTGATAAGGATTTAATTTAGACGCAAGGTCATACTGTTCTTCAACACTTGCGGTTCGGTATTTCCAAGCATTAGGCAGTACGCTGACGTCTAATTCGGTGATATGTACAGGGATTTTTAAATCAGCGCTTTTCTTGAGAACTCTCTCCATTTCAGGCAATGTCGGCTCTCTCAAAAATAAGTGAGCTTGATAACCAAGTCCGTATATTGGCACTCCGCGTTCTTTAAAGTCTCTAATCATATTTAGAGCAAAATCAAGTTTGGCTTTCTGATCAAGGTTGTAATCGTTGTATAAAAGTTTTGCATCTGGATCAGCATCTTGAGCAGCTTTATAAGAAATTTCGATGTATTCGGGTCCTATGATATCGAGCCAGGGACACGGTTTATAAAATGCATCATATGATTGAGTTCTAGGATTCCATTTTGTCTCAATTGCTTCATTAACCACATCCCAATAAGCGATTTTGCCTTTGTATCGAGAGACAACAGTTTGGATATGTGTTTTTACTCTTTCTATCAGCACTTCTCGACTCACTTGATTGCCATTCCGATCTTGAAAGAACCAGTCGGGCGCTGAATTCTTCCAAACCAAGGTGTGTCCAACTATCGTAAGATTATTTTTTGTTGCGAAGTTAACCATTTCATCTGCAGCTTTGAACTTAAATTTCCCTTTTTTTGGTTGAATATAATGTGGCTTCATTACATTCTCCGCTGTAATGCTGTTGAACTCCCTCAATGTAATTTCTTTCTCTTTTTCTAGAAAAGTATTTTTTTTTCCATTCACATCATGACCATGCCATATGGTGCCCATTAAGAAATGTTCTGAAAATGCCTCTTTTAGAGACTCTGAAGCGAACATGCTAGATGAAACGGACAGGCATAGAAAAACCTTTATTAGAAATTCTGTCTTAATTATTTTCATGATTTCCTTCTTCACCGTTTGCGAATCATTCTAACGTGTTGGCATTGCACTGTAACGGTTATATTCTGATAAGTTTGAAATTTTTGAAAGATAGTGCAACCATTATATTAACTACCTAAACAATACTCTATCGGCAAACTGTGCATATGTATCTAAAGTCCCCAAAGAAATTGTTTTTTACCTTTTGCTTTTTTGTTGTTCTGTTGTTTTCACTGCATAACTATGCTGACACATCAGAACCTTCTCAAGATTCAAGAAATTTCGATTCGAGTCAATTTGTATATAAAGATGGATTTGTTCCGCTATATCTCAACACAAATGAGGGAAGATTGCTCTTATTAATCGATCAGTTTGATCAGGATTTTTTATATTTGGGGGCACTGGCTTCTGGTGTTGGTTCTAATGATATAGGTTTGGATAGAGGTCAGCTAGGAAGCACTCGCCTGGTTAATTTTAGAAAGAATGGCAATAAAGTATTTTTGATTCACAAAAATATGAGTTTTCGTGCTTCCTCAAATAATGTCGATGAAACAAAGTCAGTTCGGGATGCTTTTGCGGAGTCAATTTTGTGGGGCTTTGAGATACTTCATCATCATGATGACGGAGTAATTGTTGATGCTACAGACTTTTATTTGGAAGATGCTCACGGAGTTGCTCGACGGTTGAGTAACACCGATCAAGGAAAATTTAAGGTTGACCAAAGTCGTTCGGGATTAAACTTTTCCATGATTAAGAATTTTCCTAAAAATACAGAGGTTGAGGCAATTATTACTCTGAAAGGCGAGGCCACAGGAAATTTTATAAAGTCAGTTGTGCCAACTCCCGATGCAGTGACCGTTCGTCAACGTCATTCCTTCGTAAAACTACCTGATGACGATTATAAGCCTCGAGTATTTGACCCTAGAGCTGGGTTTTCAGGTATTTCTTTTATGGACTTTGCAGCACCTATTGATAGGCCAATTATGAAAAGATTTATTGCGAGGCATAGGTTGCTTAAAAAAGATCCTGATGCAGAAATGTCTGAGCCAATCGATCCTATTATCTACTATCTTGATCGAGGAACGCCCGAACCGGTGAGATCAGCATTGCTAGAAGGCGGTAATTGGTGGAATCAAGCGTTTGAAGCTGCCGGATTTAAAAATGCCTTTCGAGTAGAGTTAGCACCGGAGGGTATGGATTTCTTAGATGTGAGATATAACGTAATTCAGTGGGTTCATCGTTCCACTCGGGGCTGGTCCTATGGCGCGAGTGTCAGAGATCCGAGAACTGGGGAGATATTAAAAGGACATGTATCACTTGGTTCTTTGAGAGTGCGGCAAGACTATTTAATCGCACAAGGCCTTTTGCAACCTTTTGAAAAAGGTAAACCATCAGATAAAAGAATGCTCGAAATGGCACTAGCACGATTAAGACAACTATCTGCCCATGAGATTGGTCATACTATTGGCTTGTCTCATAACTTCAGTTCCTCTTCCGCAGGGAGATCATCGGTGATGGACTATCCACATCCTCTTATTACAGGTAATTCTGAAAAGTTAGATTTTAGTAACACTTATGACGATAAAATTGGAGCATGGGATAAATGGGCGATCACTTATGGGTATGGTTATCCAAGAGGTGGGCAGGACGAGGTGGTTTTTTTGAATCATACCTTGGAACAGACATACAACGAGGGATATGAATTCATAAGTGATTCTGATGCCAGGGATTTAAGTGGCGTTCACCCTAGAGCTCATCTTTGGGATAATGGTAATTCAGCATCAGACGAGTTGATTAGACTCCTTGAGTTGCGTAAGGCACGGATGCAGACTTTTAATGTCAATGCAATTCGCATAGGAGTTCCTGAATCAATGCTGGAGGAAATTTTTGTTCCGCTTTATCTCATGCATCGATATCAATTAGAAGCAACCGCTAAACTTATTGGAGGCGTAAACTTTAGCTATAAAGTCAAGGGAGATAATCAATCCAAACATAGTTGGGTTGAGGCAAATATACAGAAAAAAGCATTGGATGCTCTTATTTTAGCGATAGGTGCAGATCAATTGAAGGTTCCTCCTCATGTGATTGAATTAATACCACCAAGACCTTTTGGTTATAATCGAAGTCGAGAGACTTTTGAGTCTAGGTTAGGACCTATTTTCGATCCAATTGCACCTGCTGAAAATATTGTCGACCTCGTTTTTCGACTTCTTTTAGAGGATGGTCGAGCTAACAGAATTCATATTCAGCATCTACAAAATCCAAATCTTTTAAGTTTAAAAAACATCCTTACCCTTTTTCAAAAATCGATATTTTCTGCATCTGTTTCGACTGGAATCGAAGAAGAGTTGCAGATTATGGTCGGGTCAAAGTGGGTGGATCATCTTATGATGTTAGCTAAAAACCCAAGTGCAGCCGAGTCAGTTAGAGCAATAAGTCGAGCTCACCTAAAATTATTGCAAGATACTTTGTCTGGAAATAATTCTGAAAAGGGTGCGAATACAACCATAGCCTCGGAATCATCAATTTATATTAGAGAAAAAATTGAATCCTTTTTCGATAATCCTCTCGAGCTTGAACAACAGAGAATAATGAAAGTACCGGATGGATCACCGATTGGAATGGACAGCATGTCGTGTGACTTTGATTACTGAAAGATTTATATCGTCACGAGACTAATCAGAGACCTATTCCTCTTTTTTGTAACGCCATAAAATTAGCGATCAGTAGTGATAACGCGACAAATCGCAGTGCTATCATTGCTAATGAAGCCATAGATAAATCTTGTATGTTGTCAATTATATACATCTCAAAATCACTCCAAATCAAACAAGAAACGATAACGATAGTGAAAGCATTGAATTGAGCGAACAATATTTGTGTATGAAAAGAGAGAAAATAAATGCTCCCAACAACCATGAAAAGAAAAATCCGCATGTAGAGTAAGAAATTCGTTGTCTCGTACGGCAGAATGTTGCTTTCATGCTTGGACACCATGTGATATTCGGGGAAAAAAGAAACGACGATTATTCTAATAAGCCATATTGCGACTATTAGGGCAATTCTGATTAGGAAGCCGGATTCGTGAGCTTCGCTATCTATTTGGCTCTCGTCGCTATTGAAGAGCGCATTCATTTCTGCGCTCGTAATCTTTGATCGATTTAACATAAAGTTACACCTCAACCGCAAGAAAATTATATTTTGGGTAGTATTCAGATGTCAAATTTATTACAAAAATATTAAGGTAAAAAATTTATATATTTAAAAATATTTATTAGGGAAAGTTGCATTAAATCTGCAATTTCATGAGAAAAATTGGTAGCTACGGGTGGACTTGAACCACCGACCTCAGCATTATGAATGCTGCGCTCTAACCAGCTGAGCTACGTAGCCACAATCTTTTACATGAGTTTCGATCGCGGAAAGTTACACTCGCGCGTAGTCCTAGTCAAGTGCTTGTTAATTAATTTATTCCTATATGTCAGTCTCCTTCACACTTAATCAATGCTTTAAGCAGAGTGATTAGGTTACTCATTAATAATTAAACTATAATTATTGATTAAATGATTTTAGGAAAATGCATTGAATCAAGGTAAATTCCAAATAGAGGTTGAAGCAGGTGGTTTTTACAAAGACCTGAACAGGGTAGTTGCGCTTACTCCCAAAATTCTCATTTGTGTGATGATTTTATGGGTCGGAATCTATCCCACAGAGGCCGGCTCATTTTTAATGGAGATGCAATTATGGTCAACACAAGCCCTCGGTGCTTGGTATATCTATGCAACAGCATTTTTTATGATTGCATGTTTATTGCTAGCAATGTTCCCTAGCACAGGGAACATAAAGCTTGGAGTTCAAAGTGACAAGCCAGAATTCAACACCTTTACTTGGCTGTCTATGATGTTTGGGGCAGGGATAGGCATTGGCATGTTGACTTACTCTACCGCAGAGCCAATATTCCATCTATCTCAAAATCCAGACACTATAAGGGGTATAAGTAGTTCTTTGAATGTAGATAATGTAAGAAATGCTTTCAAATGGACGCTTCTTCATAATGGACTAACTGCCTGGGCTTGCTATGGAGTTGTTGGAATATCGCTTGCGTATATGTCATATAAAAAGGGTTTACCATTGTCAGTTAGAAGTGTTTTGCAGCCACTGTTCGGTAAATATTTATCGGGCGGATTAGGGCACACTATAGATATAGTGGCCATCTTGGCGACTATTGTTGGATTGAGTGTAACTATTGGTTATGGAGTTTCTCAGTTCGCTTCTGGATTATTCAATATCACTCAGTTTGATTGGTTAGTAGGAGAAAATTCTCAGCCAACTATTGGAGCTCAGTTATTGGGATTGCTATTGATTATTGGAGCATCTTGTTTGTCGGCAATGTCTGGACTTCATAAGGGTATTAAGTGGCTGTCTAATATAAACATGATTTTATCTTTGGTTTTAATTTTGTTCTTCATGTTGTTCGGTGCATCAGTATTTGCATTTAAAACATTCTTTATCACTATTTATGATTATTTGCTGGCTCTTCCTGAAATGTCTTTTACGGTATGGAACTCGAATGATTCTGAGATAATCGGCAAACTGCAATCATGGCAGAGCTCTTGGACAATTTTTTATTGGGCTTGGTGGATTGCTTTTGCACCTTTTGTTGGAATTTTTTTAGCGAGAGTTTCTAAAGGAAGAACCATTAGAGAGTATGTCTTCGGAGCAATAATTGTTCCCTCGTTAATTTGTTTAGTGTGGTTTGCTTTTATTGGAGGCACAGCGATTGATCTCGAGCTTTCAGGAGAGGCTCAGGGGTCAATTATTAATACTGATATTTCGAATCAGTTATTTGCAACGGTAAATTTGATCACATCGGAGGGTTTTGCGGCGACCTTGTCGGTGATCATCGTTATTTTACTTTTAACTTTTTTAATTACTTCGGCTGACTCAGGTATATTGATTATAAATACGTTAGCTTCTGGGGGAAGCAGTGATCGTAGGGAAGTTAAACATATTATTGTTTGGGGTGTTATTTTTGCGTCATTAATTGGAACACTTCTTTTTGCGGGCGGCATGGATGCATTGAGATCAGTAATGATTATTGGTGCGCTGCCTTTCTCCATCGTCATGGTTTTAATGGGAATATCATTCTTAAAAACTTGCCTCGAAGATGAGGATTATTAGAGTTGCGAAGTTAAGTTACGCCAAACTTTTCATCTCTGTCATATAGCCTCGAAGTTTTTTCCCAACTATTTCTACCGGATGATTTCTTATTGATTCATTTACACTAATTAGTTTTTGATTATCCACGCCTGATGAACAGTCCGATATTCCATGACCGATATCTTCAAGTGATAGTTTACTTACAAAGTTCTTTAGTAACGGAATAGCAGCATGAGTGAAAAGATAATTACCGTACTCAGCAGTATCTGAAATAACTACATTCATTTCATATAATTTATTTCTCGCCACGCAATTCGCGATTAATGGAGTTTCATGCAGAGATTCATAATACGCTGACTCCTCAATTATGCCCGCCGCTACCATGGTATCGAACGCAAGCTCAACTCCAGCTTTCACCATCGCTATCAAGAAAATTCCTTTATCATAATATTCTTGCTCGGTTATATGCTCATCACAATCAGGAGCGAGTTCAAAGCTTGTTTTTGCTGTTTCTTCTCTCCACATGAGGAGATTATTATCATCATTATCCCAATCAATCATCATTGTTTTAGAAAATTCACCCTCAATAATTTCATCCATATGTTTTTGAAAAAGTGGTGCCAAGATTTGTTTTAGTTCCTCTGAAAGGACAGATGCTCTTATTTTTGAGGGATTTGGGAGTCGATCCATCATATTTGTTATTCCGCCATGTTTTAGTCCTTCGGTAATGGTCTCGAGTCCATATTGAATGAGTTTGCGCGAGTATCCTGGTTCCATACCTAAATGTATTAAGTGCTTATGCCCAAGTATTGCAGAGGTCTGAAGCATGCCGCACAGAATAGTTTGCTCTCCCATTAAGTCTGATTTGACTTCGGCTATGAAGGATGACTCCAAGACACCTGCTTTATCTCCACCCGTTGCACTAGCGTAAGCTTTGGCAATTTCTAATCCATTTCTATTTGGATCATTTTCAGGATGTACTGCTATTAAAGTTGGTACACCAAAACCACGTTTGTATTCTTCTCTGACCTCTGTGCCTGGACATTTTGGAGCCACCATAATAACGGTGATATCCTCACGTATTTTCATCCCCTCTTCGACGATATTAAATCCATGCGAATAGGCCAATGAAGATCCTTTTTTCATAAGATGCATGAAAGAAGAAACAGCTGCAGTATGCTGTTTATCGGGTGTTAAATTCAAAACGAGATCTGCCTTAGGAACAAACTCTTCTGGGGTACCAACATCGAAGCCATTTTCAGTAGCAGATAAAAATGATTGCCTTTTTTCTTTAATCGCTTGATCTCGAAGAGCATAAGATATCTTCAAACCGGAGTCTCTCATGTTCAAACCCTGATTAAGCCCTTGAGCACCACATCCAATGATCACAACTTCCCATCCCTTGAGTAAATCACAGCCCCTCGAAAATTCTTCTTTGGCCATAAAACGACATTTGCCCAGCTGTGCTAGCTTTTCCCTCAGGGGCAGGGTATTAAAATAATTTTCCATAAAATCCTCTTTTATATTGCGAATCCAACAGCTTGAGCCTTATCGGGCCTGTGATTATAAACAAAAGGTGTCGACCTACAAAATGGTACTTTAAAAGCATGTTAATTTTTCGCGGTTGATGTGATGATTGAACCTGTAACTACAAAAAATGCGCCCAATATTACAGTTAAAGTCAATGGCTCGGGGATTAGCACTGTAACTGGAGAAATCTGGACAAAAACTAGGGTTATGAGAGGTGTTGTGGCAAGTATAGCGCTCACCCGTGATGCCTCGATATGGGTAAGTGCCTCTGAAAAACTTCCATAAGCGACTAGAGTATTCAATCCACAAAAAATTACGAGAAGCCATTGGAAAGTTGTGAGATTTACAAGACTCTCAAATGTTGAAAGTGGGAAGAAGAATAAGACACCTAACCAGTAGAATACAACCATCGTTTCTTGAGCTGAGAAATCCTTTAAGAGATTTTTTTGAAAGACCGCGTAAAATACCCAAGTTAATGCAGCAGCTAAAAGTATCATTAATCCTGATCCGTATGTGTTTAATTCAGTGAAAACATCCTCATACCGTGGACTAAAAAACATTATTAAGCCTGAAATAAAGATAAGTAAACCTAGCCATTGCATTTTGGAAAACCTTTCCTTGAATAAAAAAACTCCAGCAAGCAGTAAACATACAGGAGCTACTTGCATCATTACTTGAGCCGCCTCAGCAGAGGTTTTATTCAGTCCAAAGATATAGAGAGCATAGTTGATGCATAAGAGCACGCCAGCGATGCTAAATTGCAGAATAATTTTTTTTTCAAAATATTTTTTTCTATGTTTAAGCTTTCCTTTGAAGATGAGAGCAGGAGTAAGAATTACAGCGGCAATTAAAAATCTAAAGAAAGTAGTCGTAAATGGATCTATTGTTACCAGAACACCAATTAAAGCAATAGGAAGAATACCCCACAAAAATGCAGTAGTGGTTGCATAGAGAAGCCCCTTTTGCTTATTTCGTGTCATCGTATTTATAGGCGCAAGGCACTAAACATTAAATCTGAAATGAATTAAATCGCCATCCTGGACAGTATACTCTTTCCCCTCGAGTCTCCATTTACCAGCATCTTTTGAGCCCTGTTCACCGCTAAATTTAATATAGTCGTCATAGCTAATGACTTCAGCTCGGATAAAACCTTTTTCGAAGTCAGTATGAATCTTCCCAGCCGCTTGGGGTGCACTAGATTCTTTTTTTATAGTCCAAGCTCTAAGTTCATTCGGCCCCGCGGTAAAGTATGTATGCAGATTAAGGATTTCATACCCAGTTGTGATAACCTTGTTTAAGCTAGGCTCGGATAGACCCATCATATCTAAAAATTCATTTCTTTCAATTTCGGAAAATTCGGCTATTTCTGCCTCTATTTTATTGCATATCGGAATGACCAAAGACTTTTCATTTGAGGCTAAATTAATTAGTGAAGTGAGGTGAGGATTGTTATCAAATCCATCCTCTTTTACATTCGCTATATAAAAAACAGGTTTTAGGGTCAAGAGATTTAGTGCCTTGAGAGCGACTTTATCAAGCTCACTAAGTTCAATAGATCTTAAAGGTTTCCCATTGTTTAGATGTGATGAGATGCGGTCAACAATACCGTCTAATAATATTGCATCTTTATCTCCTGCTTTTATAGATTTTGCGATTCTCTTTTTGGTATTTTCCAAGGTTTGAAGATCAGCCAAAGCAAGTTCTGTATTAATTATGTCAATATCATTGATTGGATCTACTTTGTTATGGACATGGATTATATTTTCATCGTCAAAGCACCGTACAACATGCGCTATTGCATCGGTTTCTCTAATATTGGCTAAAAATTTATTCCCAAGGCCCTCTCCGTTAGATGCTCCACCAACTAAACCAGCGATATCAACGAATTCCATTATTGCTGGAATTATTTTCTTAGGATTTATTATAGATGCTATTTCGCTGAGCCGTTGATCTGGAACAGAAACCAAGCCAGTATTTGGTTCTATAGTACAGAAGGGGAAGTTTTCCGCACTAATATTTGATTGTGTTAAAGCATTAAAAAGAGTCGACTTTCCCACATTCGGGAGTCCTACGATGCCACATTTGAAACCCATCTAGGAAATCACCTTTTTTTAGTATGAAGATTAAGGAGTGCTTTATCCCATTGATCATCAATTAATAGAGGAATTGTTTCTATTGCATTTTTACAAATATTTAATATCTCCTCTTTTTCAGATGCCAAAGGTGAATTCAGGACATAATTCGTAACTTTTGATGAATCGCCAGGGTGTCCTATTCCAATTCTGAGCCTCTTAAAACCACTCTCATTTCCAAGTGACGAAATAATATCTCGAAGACCATTATGCCCTCCATGACCGCCGCCGATTTTGTATCGAGCTACACCAGACGTGATATCTAAATCATCGTGTACCACTAAGATAGAGAGAGCATCTAATTTATAGAAGCTATGGAATGCCGCTACAGATTTTCCACTCTCATTCATAAAAGTATTTGGCTTTAATAACCATAACTCTTTCCCATCGACATTAACCCTTCCAGTTTGCCCCCAAAATTTGGCCTCTGTCTTAAGTTGAATTTTAAAGTTATCAGCTAACATTTCCACGAATTGAGCACCCACATTATGGCGAGTGCCCTTATATTTCGCTCCGGGATTTCCAAGGCCAACGATTAAAGTGATCATAAACTTACGTTTACTTAATCTAAAATCTAATCTTCGCTAGATTCCTTTTCACTTTCTGCATTGTCATCATCCGCCTCATCTGAATCTAATGCTTCTTCAATGTCCGCAGCTTTCTGTTTATTTACTGTTGCGACAGTGAGGTCATATTCTGCACCTTGACTTAAAGAAACGCTTTCTACACCAGATGGCATTTTGATATTTGATAAATGCACTATTTGCCCAACATCGATTTGTTCCATATCTACGTCGATCGATTCAGGCAGATCTTTGGGTAGGCATGAAACTTCTATATCTGTCATCGTATGAGCAATAAGGCCACCGCTCATTTTTACACCGATACAGATATCTTCGTTTAAGAAGTTTAAAGGAACACGAGTTTGTAGTTTAGTAGTCTTACTTACACGTAAAAAGTCTAAATGGAGGATCACTTGTTTAGCAGGATGTCTCTGAATATCTTTGATGATCGTGTCTTCTGCTTTTCCATCAATAGAAAGAGATATGATGCTTGAATATACAGCTTCATTTTCTAAAGCTTTAGTAATATCTTTGTGAAGAATGGATATTTTTTCTGCATGTTTTTTGCCACCGTAAATAATGGCAGGTACTTCACCAGATTGACGACGCAGGCGGCGGCTCGCACCTTTCCCTGTATCCTCTCTTGATCTGGCATTTATTACAAAGTTAGTAGACATGATAGTCTCCTCATTTTATTAGATATAGACCGCGACCAGACCTATATCAATGGTTGTGCTCTGAGTTGTTCAAAGCTATTTTAATTTAAATAAACATCGCACTTATGGATTCTCTGTTACTGATGCGTCTTATTGCCTCAGCAAGTAATGGCCCTAAAGGGAGAACTTGAATTTTCCTGCAATCTTTCGCTTCATGAGACAAAGGTATACTGTTACTTACCACCAGTGTATCGAGCTCGGAAGATTTGATATTGTCTATTGCATTACCAGATAAAACAGCATGAGTTGCATAGGCGACTACCTTCGAAGCGCCCATATTCTTCAAAGCAGTTGCTGCCTTACAGAGGGTTCCAGCGGTGTCAACCATGTCGTCAACTAAAATGCATGTCTTTTTGTCAACCTCGCCTATCAAATTCATGACCTCACTCTCATTTGGTGACGGTCTTCTTTTGTCAATTATTGCAAGATCACACTCAATCTGTTTGGCAACCGCACGTGCCCGCACAACTCCCCCGATATCTGGTGATACTACCGTTAAGTTTTTATAATTTTGGCGTTCAATATGATCAATCATCACTGGTGCCCCATAAACATTGTCTACGGTGCAATTGAAAAAACCTTGGATCTGTTCCGCATGGAGGTCTACCGTGAGAACATGATCAACTCCAGCATTGGAGAGCATATCTGCTATAACTTTAGCACTTATTGGAACTCGGGCGGATCTAACTCTTCTATCCTGCCGAGCATAGCCAAAGTATGGGACCACAGCTGTTATCCTTCCTGCAGATGCCCTTCTTAATGCATCAATCATTAGCACTAGTTCCATTACATTTCTATTTGTTGGGAAGCATATCGGCTGAACAATAAAGACATCACTACCTCGAACGTTATCCTTAATCTCTATATTAATTTCGCCATCAGAATATAAATCTACCAATGCATTGCTTATTGGAATACCAAGCGATCTTGCTATTTGATTTGTGAGTTCTGGATTAGCATTTCCAGTAAAAACCATCACACTAGCCATGGCTGAGCACCTTTGGTCGATAATTAATTTTTTGGCTGGGGCGGGAGGAGTCGAACCTCCGAATGACGGGATCAAAACCCGTTGCCTTAACCACTTGGCGACGCCCCAATTTTTAAGTTATTGAGAGTATCATGCACTGACGACAATGAAACTCCCTCTGTTACAAATCCTGACCATTTTTTTGGCAAGCCTTTTAGCACCCAGTTTGCTTTATTCGATGATGTGAATGAACAAAATACACATCCTCCAGTCCCAGTTAATTTCGGACTGCCATGATTTTTCAACCAATCTAGCGCTTCTAAAATCTCTGGGTATAGTTTAGTCACAAGTTCTGTGCAGTCGTTATCTGAGCGTCCATCTAAAATCGTCGATATTTTGGATGGTAGAGAGTTTCTTGTCAATTCAGGGTGTGAAAAAATTTTGTGTGTGGGAACCGAGATGTGAGGATTTACAATTAAAAACCACTGTTTTTCGGTAACAATTGGACTTAACTTTTCTCCAATACCCTCGGCCAAGGCACTTTCGCCTAGAATGAAAATTGGTACATCAGCACCCAACTGTCGCCCCATTTCTAATAATTCTGTTTTTGATAAGTTAATTCTCCATAGACGGTTGAGTATTAAAAGAGTCGTAGCAGCATTGCTACTCCCTCCTCCCATTCCACCTCCAATGGGAATTTTTTTCTTTATTTGTATATGACACCCTGTTGCAGATGAAGTTTTTTCTCGCAGTAGTTTCGCTGCATCTAAAACAATATTATTTTCAATCTCTTGTCCCGCATCTACAGTTACTATATTTCCTGAATCTATACTGAATGTCATTTCGTCACCAAATTTCAAAATTTGGAAAAGTGTCTGAATATTATGGTAACCATCGTTTCGACGGCCTAATATTTTTAGATTAAGATTTATTTTCGCAGGGGATATTACTTTTAGGTCTTTCATTTTTATTGCTGTTATCTTTTTAGAATGTCCAAGAAGTTATTTTTATTTTTAAGTAGCTATTGTATCCCTCTAAGGATATTTGCATTGGGATGTCGCTCTGGTTTGTGCGTTTATAATTTAAAATTCCAACATTCCAGCCATTTTGTGAAAATTTTGACAGCAAACCATCCTCTCTAAAAACCTTATTTGAAGAGTAACTAGTGGGGGAGATGTGCCCTCTTAGCCACCAGGACAAGTCTAATAAGGAGACTGGTACACCTATAAATTTTGTCATTACATCTTTGGATTCAATTTCTAAAATTTCCTGATTGAATTTGACTTGACTAATTTCTTTGTTTCCAGAGACAACAAACTTTTTTAAAGACATGGATGAGCCCACTGTAATATAATGATCATCATAAGTTTGATCCCAAATCAAATTTGCAAATCCCTCATCATCAGAATTTTTATATGCCAGTTTGGCTTTAACTAACCATTTTTGAGAATTTGATAAGTTGTCCTCTTTCAGAGGATATAAACTTGATTCCTGAGGATTTTCAATTGGAGCTATTGAATTACAACTAGATAGCATCAGGGAGAAGAAAAAGCCTATTAGTAATCTGATATTCATAATGAACTATTAATTTCGGCACCGAGTTTTTCTATGGTACGCAAAAGAGTTTTATGTTCCGGATAATTTTCGTAACTGTCTCTGAAAATAAGGAGCGCTTGCTCTCGTTTGTTGAGAACCCATAGAACCTCTCCCAGATGGGCGGCAATCTCCGCATCTTTATTAAGCGCGTATGCATCATTTAGGTAGTTAAGAGCCTCTTCTAATTTACCAAGTTTGAAAAGCACCCATCCCAGACTATCGATTATTGCTGGATCTTTTGGATTAAGGTTATGTGCTTTCTTTATTAGGTTATAAGCCTCTTGTGTTCTCTCCGTATAAATGAGCATTGAATATCCAAGTGCATTCAAAATAACGGAATTATCACCATCTAATGTTAAGATGGATCTTAAATCAGTTTCCATTTCATCAAAAGTTTCCGGCGAATCCAGGGACATTGACCTAAGGTAGAGCAAATTTGCATCATTTGGGAATTCTGATAACGCATTAGTCAATAGTTTAAATGCTTTGTCTTTTTCGTCATTTATGAGTAGCAGGCTTGACTCTAGTTGAAAAAGATTCTTAGCATATTTGGGGTTGCGTTCTCTTTTTATGCTCAAGTAATTCTGTATCTCTGCGAGCGTGGAGTTTTGAGTGTATAAATCGACAAGTCTCTCTTGAGCAATAATGTATTTTGATCCACTGATTACTTTTGAGTAGTAATAAATCGCTTTTGCAATCTCGCCGTCTTTTTTGGCTATATTGCCCAGGTGAAAGTTGACGTCATTTGGACCGTTTTGTTTGCTACCTAAATTTTCAAGTATAGGTTTTGCGAGCTCTGTTTCATCTTTTGATAAATATAGGGAAGCAAGCATATATGCAATTTTCCTATTAAAAGGGTTACGATTATTAATTAATTCGAGCTCAGAAATAGCTTGCTCAATATTCTTAACTGATAAATATTCTGCATATTGCTGCCGAAGATTAAGATTATCGGGGTTTTGATTTACTGATTTGGATAATACTGAAATTGCTTCTTCTAACTTTCCTTTTTTAATAAGTACTTGAGCTAATCGGATGGTTGTTTGCACCTCATAAGGCCTTGCGTCCAAGGCCTTCTTAAGGGCGACCTCCGCTTTTTCGAGGTCTCCTTCCCGATTAGAAACAATTCCCGATAAAGTATTTATTAAATGATCTATCTCTGAGGATTGTGATTCAGTAGAAATTATTGATATTAATTCGGTTGGTTTTAAACCGATATTTTGACTTTGAGATATTATATATATCAGGGGATTAATATCTCCATTAAAATTGTAAATCCAAAGTCCATGATTTATGGCACTTAGGGGTTCTTTTAGAAATAAGTAATTTTCAATTTTTGCTAAATGAGGTGAGGGATTGTCTGGTTCCATTGCCAACCACAAGTCGGCCATTTCGGTCATTATTTCAATGTCAGATCTAAATTTTGCTAAATTGTAGCTCTTTAGTATCAGCGTTTTGTCTTTTGTGGCCCTTGCCTGACTTACATAGACAGGTAAAGCATCCAACACGTTGCCTCTCTTGATATTCAAATCAGCAATTATTAGTCCACTTAAGGCATCACTCTTAATAGGTAATATTTTCTCGTTCTTTGGTTCGTTATTCGTGTTGTTTAAATTATTTGATTCCTGGACAATATTTTGCTTATTAGTTTTTTTTTCCAGGTTTACGCAACCAGTTGCTATTACCAAGAACGCAAGGCCAAACAGAATGGTATTTCGTAATCTCATTTCAGTATATTTTAGAAAAGTGTTTAATGGTTTAAGACCGTTTAGTTTACCAAACTAAGATATTTTGCAGAAGTTAAATACATCGAAAACTATCTTAGTGTAAAATCTAGCTTTTTTGAGTTAAGCCCTTAATAAATGGACTTTAAAAAATGATTGTTGCTTTTGGATTAAATCACAAGACAGCGTCACTTGATTTGCGAGGTAAACTTTCATTCGCTCCTGAGATTGTAGAAAAAGTTCTTCATGACGCGTGTACTATTTTGCATGTTAGAGAGATTGTCCTCCTGTCTACATGTAATCGAACAGAAGTGTATCTATTCGGTAATGTTAGCGATCATCAAATAGTAACCTGGCTGGCAATGATAAAGGGCACAGAGATAAATGCTCTCTCCGAGTGTTTTTATAGCTTAAGAAATGAACATGCTGTTAAGCATATGATTGAAGTTGCAAGCGGTTTAGATTCGCTCGTTCTTGGAGAACCACAGATATTTGGTCAGATAAAATCAGCATTTTCGGTTGCAAAAGAAGCAGGCACCGTTTCAGTTAATTTGGAGAAGACTTTTCAATTTATTTTTTCTGCGGCAAAAAGAGTCAGAACGGAGACAGCGATTGGCAAGAATCCAGTTTCGGTAGCATCAGCGTCAGTAAATTTAGCTTCAAAAATATTTTCGGATCTTGGAGAGGCTCATGCCCTTCTTATAGGAGCAGGCGAGACTATTGAGCTTGTCGCTAAGCACCTGATGGACAATGGTATCGGAAAGTTGACTGTCGCTAACAGAACGTTGAATAGAGCACGAAGTTTTAGTGAGAGATTCTCAGCGGATGTCATATTGTTGTCTGACATGCCAGAGATGTTAAAAACTGTTGATATTCTAATATCTAGTACAGCAAGCCAATTGCCTATACTCGGAAAGGGCGCCGTTGAGTTCGCTTTAAAAAAGAGAAAATATAAACCAATGTTCATGGTAGATATTGCTGTTCCCAGGGATATCGAGCCACAGGTTGAGGAATTAGCGGATGTTTATTTGTACAATGTGGACGATTTGGCAGATTTCATTGAAGATAATGTTAAGGCAAGGAACATAGAAGCGAATGTCGCGAAAGTAATAGTTGCAGAGGAAGTAAATTCGTGGAGTAATCAGCATAAAGGTTTAATGGCAATTAAGACAATAAAGGAATTCAGAACAAGTGCTGAGAAAATTAGAGATTTAGAGACTAATAGGGCGTTAATCGCTCTTCAGGGTGGAAAAAATGCCAAGGACGTCGTTATGGAACTTGCTAGAAGTATCACTAATAAACTACTACATACGCCAACTAAAAACTTGAAGAGAGCGGGTGAAGAGGGAAGACACGATGCTATTAATGCCACGAAAGAACTATTTAATCTGAACGATAGAGAAAATAGATAAGCACATCTTTATTTTTAACGTTATTGAGAAAACTTTCCATGAAAGCATCCATTGAGTCTAAATTAGATATTTTGCTCGATCGTTACGAAGAGATTGGATTGCTATTGAGCGATCCCAGTGTAATCGGGAACCAAGAAAAATTTAGAGCTCTGTCTACGGAATTCTCCGAAATTGAGCAGTTGGTTTCCAACTATAAGACTCTGATTTCTAAAAAGAACGAGCGTATCGAACTGTCCTTATTGATGGAAGACTCAGATCCAGAGATTAAATCTTTAGCAATGTCTGAAGATTTAGGGCTTGGCAAAGAGATTTCGGATCTAGAGAACGTGCTACAGTCTTTACTTTTACCCAAGAACCCTAGTGATAAAAAAAATGTGTTTTTAGAGATTAGGGCAGGGACAGGAGGTGATGAGGCTGCAATATTCGCAGGTGATCTTTTTAGGATGTACAGTAAATACTCTGAAACCCTTGGATGGAAAGTGCAGATTTTAAGCAATAGCGATGGAGATCATGGAGGTTTTAAAGAAATTATTGCACGTATCGAGGGCAAAAACGTCTACTCGAAATTGAAGTTCGAATCCGGTGCACACAGAGTGCAACGTGTACCGGAAACAGAATCACAGGGGCGAATCCATACATCAGCTTGCACTGTCGCTATATTGGCTGAGGCCGATGAGAGGGATGAGATAGAAATCAATAAAAACGATCTTAGAATTGATACCTTCAGGGCATCGGGTGCAGGAGGACAGCATGTTAATAAAACAGACTCTGCAATAAGGATCACGCATATCCCGAGTGGTATTGTCGTTGAATGTCAGGATGAGAGATCTCAACATAAAAATCGTGCTCGCGCCATGGGTGTTCTTCAGTCAAAGTTGATCTCTACTAGAGATGAAGCTGCTGATGCTGAAATGTCACAGCATCGCAAATTGTTAGTTGGAAGTGGTGACAGATCAGAGAGAATAAGGACCTATAACTTTCCACAGGGGCGGTTGACTGATCATCGGATAAATTTAACATTGTATAAATTGAGTGAAATCATGGAGGGGGCATTGGATGAAGTTTTAAGTGCTCTTAGCAATGAATTTCAAGCAGAGCAACTTTCAAAGCTAGATGAATGATAATGTGTTTAGTTTCAATTCATGAGCTTATTCAGAGATCCAGAAATAAAAAATCAGATAACTGTGATGCCTTTCTCTCAGTATTTGAGGCAGAAAGACTACTTTGCGAAGTAATAGAGGTAGATAGAGCATGGCTGAGAACACACCCTGAATATATTTTATCCTCTAAGCAGAAAAGTCAATATTTAGAATTCAAAGCACGCCGAGAGCGAGGCGAACCGATATCATACATAATAGGTAGACAGGGATTTTGGAATTTAGAATTAAAAGTAAATGAAAATGTCCTAATTCCGAGACCTGAGTCAGAGCTTATAATAGAGATTGTTCTCGAATTACCACTGAAGGAACATTCCTTAGTTCTTGATTTAGGTACAGGCTCTGGTGCACTGGCACTCGCATTGGCTTCAGAAAAATCAAAATGGGATATTATAGGGACTGATATTTATGATATCTCTCTTCAAATGGCAGAGGCAAATCGGAACGAAATCGCGCTTGAGAATGTACTTTTTATTAAAAGTAACTGGTTTGATGATCTTCCCAAAGGTTCTAAGTTGACTAGGAAATATGATCTAGTGGTCAGCA